>NZ_LARL01000080.1:0-13615 GCF_000980295.1 Odoribacter sp. N54.MGS-14
ATGTTTTAAAAATAAAAATGGATAATAAACGGGCAGCATAACAAAAAAAGAAGGCATCCTTTTCAGACACCTTCTTTAATTTATGCAGGAGCAGCTGTTTTAATCTGAGTCTCCTAAAAAAAATATAATTAACATATTGGCATCTAAAATAACAAAGATGTGCTGTAATTGATTCTTCTTTTGCCAAGTAGTGCAAACGGTGGATGTCGGGTTTTGTACCGGAAGACCCTTGGAACAGAAACGAGGGGCCGCATAGGCTCTCCGAATACCCGACCGGTGGTGTATGACAGAAACATTCGTTCATTTGTCATTGAAACAGTGACCGATCTGAATCTTCTTCACTTTAACCTCCTTCTCTTTATTACGTAAAAAACGAAACATTAAAAGTTTAAATAACGTAAAATTTATCCATAAAGACGGAGATGGGTAATTTTTTATATTAAAATAAACAAATATGTGGAGTTTTTTAAGACCGGAGCCTCATAGGCCCTTATTGCCGAAAGAACAGATCGACCCGACATACAAACGTTTACGGGTACAGGTTTTTATCGGTATTTTTATCGGATACGCTGGTTATTATTTAGTTCGTAAGAACTTTGCGCTGGCGATGCCTTACTTGGTGGAAATGGGGTTCGATAAGGGACTTTTAGGAGTTGCTATATCAGCGAATGCCATTGCTTACGGACTTTCTAAATTTTTAATGGGTGGAGTCTCTGACCGTAGTAGTGCCCGTAAGTTTTTACCCTTGGGATTGACTTTGTCTGCTTTGACGACTTTAATTCTGGGTACCCGGGCCGGATTGTCGTCTGTCGTGTCGATGTTTATCCTGCAGTTTTTAATCGGTTGGTTTCAGGGTATGGGTTGGCCTCCTAGCGGACGGGTGATGACACACTGGTTTTCGCAGCATGAACGGGGGACGAAAATGTCGATCTGGAATGTGGCCCATAATGTCGGTGGGGCTTTGATCGGACCGATGGCTGCCGTGGGGATGGCCTGGTTCGGTTCCTGGCAGGCCGGTACCTTCTGGTTTCCTGCTATTGTCGCTTTGGGCATTGTGGTGATCGCTTATCTGCTGATCCGCGATACCCCTCAGTCTTGTGGTCTGCCACCTATCGAACAATACCGTAACGACTATCCGCCCAACTATAGTGCCCAGTCGGAAGTGGAACTGACAGCCAAAGAAATTTTCTTTAAATATGTATTGAGTAATAAAATATTGTGGTATATCGCTATCGCTAACGCTTTCATCTATCTCGTCCGCTATGGAGTGCTCGATTGGGCACCTACTTATCTGAAAGAGGTGAAAGGCTACGATATCAAAGAGATCGGTTGGGCTTACTTTTCTTATGAATTTGCCGCTATCCCCGGGACGATTTTCTGTGGTTGGTTGAGTGATAAAGTCTTCAAGGGGAGACGTGCTATTACGACCATGATTTATATGGTCGCCGTCGCCATTTTTGTTTTTGTCTATTGGGAATTTAGTAAAACTCCGCTGATGGACAGTATCTGTCTGATCGCCATCGGTTTTCTGATCTACGGCCCGGTAATGCTGATCGGGGTTCATGCTTTGGATTTAGCCCCTAAAAAAGCGGCCGGTACGGCTGCCGGATTTACCGGATTTTTCGGTTATTTCTTCGGGACCGCCCTCTTTGCTAATATCGGTTTGGGATATGTTGTTCAGAATTTGGGCTGGAACTGGAATTTTATCGTGTTATTGGTGGCCTGTGCCCTGGCGTTCATCTTTATTGGATTCACGGCAAAGGAAGAACAATATCTAGTGAAACAAGCAAAACAATAATCACTTTATTTAAAAATCACAACTATGATTAAAAGATGGGTTTATGTAGCATTGGCATTCGGATTAGGTATGTCTGCGATGTCATGTGAAAATCAGAAATTTAATGATGTGAAGGTGGATGTCGACCGGGTACATGTCGATGAGCTTTCTCCTGAAATGATCAAAGTGCGCGACTATGTTCCCGAATATGCGGTTATTGCACATCGGGGCTCTACTTTCTGGACACCCGAAGAAACGGAATCCGCCTATCGGTGGGCGAGAGAAATCGGTGCGGATTATCTGGAATGCGATATGCAGGTGTCGAAAGACGGAGTGGTACTGGCACTACATGACGATAACCTGAAACGGACCACTAACATCGAAACGGTTTTCGGAGAAACACTACCCCGGGAAATCCGGAAGAATTATTATATGAAAATCGGATACTCGGAGACAGAAGCCGAAGAAAAAGTAAAAGCGGATGAAGCGAATTTCGTTCCTAACTTACCGGCTTATTATACTTACGAAGAACTGCTGATGCTCGATGCCGGTAGTTGGTTCAATAACGAGAATCTCGAAGAAGCCCTGCCCGGATTGGCTAAAGAAAAGCAATATATTTCCACACTGGAAGACCTGATTATGTATTCGAAAGGGTATCGGTTGATCCGGGACCGCAATCAACCGGGAATGCCCCGGCAATATTCCATTGTCGGGAAAACAGGGGAAACGATTACCAGTCTGAGCGGTACTGCCGATATCGTGAAATATGATTTCGGGTATGAAATCGATCCGGTATGGGAAGCCGGAAATAAGAATATCCCGGGAATCTATATCGAATTTAAAGAACCCTGGCTGAATCCCAAAGGATTCGAACAGATCGTGTATGATGTACTGGCCAATACGCAGGATATGAATATTATCGAAAAACCGGAACCCGAGGACACGCCTTTTTATATCAACAACGGGACGATTAATGTAGGAAATACCAACGGTAAAGTGATCCTGCAAACCTTCTCTTTGGAAAGTTTGGTCCGGGTGGCCGAGGTATTCCAGGGCAAAGTTCCCATGTGTTTCCTGTTGTGGAAAGGGACCGGTGCTACCGATCTCACTTATGACGATCCGCTGGGATATGCTTCTTTTATCAACCTGGGCGTAAAATATAAAGCACATTTTATCGGACCGTGTATCGCGGGGGCCCCTAATGATTATCCTGAATTGGATCAACCCTGGCAGGATTACCTGATCCATCGGGCGAAGATGAAAAACCATCCTTATACTTTCGATACCTATGATCAGATGGCGAAGTATTTCGGACAATATAATTTCGGCGTAGCCGACGGAATGTTCAATCCTCCTTATCTGGATGCTTTATTTACAAACCATTCCGATATGAGTATCAACTATATGATTACGCACGGATGGCGGAAGAGTCCTGCTTCCCAGACCCTGGTCGATGCAAGGGAAGTATTGAGAAAATTGGGATACTTAGATAATAATTAATTAGGGTGAATTTCAAAACTTTGTAAAAATGAATCAGATGAAAAAACAAATATTTTTCCCCGCCTTTTTGGTTGCGATCTTTTTATGGTCCGGGAATATTCAGGCTCAGGTTGAAGATGTGGCCAATCCGCTGTTGAAATATGTCAATCGGAACAATGGACTCAGATTTACTGCCGGAGGCCGTTTGTTTACCGATGTAGCTTATTATCATTCCGAATATACGCCGATGAAATCGGGGGCTGCTATTACCGATGCACGTATCCGTACTTCATTGAAATACAAACAATTCTATTTTTATGCCGATTTCGATTTTTCTAAAGGTTCTTTCAAACAGAAGAATATTTTCGGACAATACAACTTTAAAGAGAATTACCGGGGGGTACAGAGTGTGAAAGCCGGTTATTTTTGCGAGCCTTCTACGATGGCTTACAATACGAGTCTTTATAACTATCATTTTATTTCCCGTCCGGCAGTCGTCAATGCTTTGGCGCCTGGCCGAAGTCTGGGGATTACTTATAAGTTTTTCAATCAGAAGGTGTTGGCCGATCAGGGTATTTTTGCCGAAAATAAATACAATGATCAGATCAGCGGATTTCAGGGGTTTAGTCTGAGCGGTCGTTGGTTGTATAAGGTGATCAACGACGATTATATGACGCTGCATGTCGGATTGGGATTGCGTTACTCCCGGATAAATACCGGACGGGTAGTCGATGACGATGCTTTTAAAACTGAAGTAACTGTAGAGTCGGCCATGGAGACTTATGTGGATGCGACTACAAAATTTCTGAATGCCGATGTCGCCTGGGCTAAGAATATTCTCGATCTGAATCCGGAACTCTTGTTTAAGACCGACCGTTTGTTCGTCCGCGGGGAATATCTGTATAAACGTTTGTACAAAGACCGGCCCGATTTTGAATTATTCACCAATCAACTGGGAGGAGTATGGAGTTGGACGACGCTGGATGCCTGGAAAGCCGGTAACCCGATCCGCAGTACCAAATTCGACGGTGGTTATGTAGAAGCCGGCTATCTGATCATGGGCAACCGTTATACCTACAACGACGAATACGGTTTACTGGACGGTATGAATGAAAAGAATTCGCTGGAAATCGTCGCCCGTTATAGCATTGTCAATCTCAACGATATCAATAAAGGAGATTTTTTCCTGATCGGAAAGCATGTTTTCTACCCGGGCGGAGTCGTTTCGGATTATCCTCCTGTCTCGACGAGTATCGGAGGGGGTAAAATGCAGGCGGCTACCGTCGGTTTGAACTATACACTGAATCAGTATATCAAGGTGATGGGGGAATACAAATACAGCCGTTTGAGTAATGTGTATTATCCGATGGATAAGAATTTCCATGAATTGCAGATGCGGTTGATGGTTTCGTTTTAGTTTTACCGGACAGCAATGATAAAAATCAGCGAGATACTGTCAGGAAACAGTATCTCGACAAATATACTTTTTAAGGAATGCCTGTCTGGATTTTTGCCTTATTAGCCTCCTTATGTTAAAATGATGTATATAAAACAGAAACAGGATCTCCGGCGGTTGTAAATGCATTGACGGCCGGTGGGGTTATGTGATAAAAGGTTAGGTCGTCTTTATAATGATTATTGTTTAAAATGATTTTTTTCCCCGACTTTTTAAAATAATAGACCAAAAACGGCATATCATCTAAAGCTTCACATTCAAAAATAAAATGGATATACTTGTCATTTTCGTAATAACGATTCATGTGTGCTATATCCGGTTGTAGAAAGTATATACCTTGAGGTGTTTTTTCTAATTTGCCATTATACGCGAACTCTTGAAAATCAATGTATCGGGCTGGGATTAATTCTTGCTCTGTAACTCTGTATAGCATTTGTTCAAATTCTCGCTGCCATAATATTTCATTATTGCATTTGGTAAATGGTTTTAGAGGTCGGCAGTTGTAATGAGGGTCATATTTTAAGTGTGAGTTAATCCGTTTTTTATTGCGATAATCCCAAAGTACGACTTGGTCTTCAAATGCTGCTCCATTAAAAATAAGTATCGAATCATTTAGTATTTCAAAAGAGTCGGCAAAAAAAGGTAATTCTTGCAGAGCAATTGGCATCCCGTTTAATTCCTGATCCTTCGCAAATCAAATCCAATGGCTTGGTGCTAAATTTGACTTTATAACAAGCATTTGAGCCTTGTCGGGTAGGAGTACACTGTTCTAAATTACCATCGGCACGGCATTTCAAGGAAAAGCCTGATTTGTTATTAGGACATGTACAGCTTACTGATTTTAGTTTATCTCCTTTGTTGTATCCTTCATCTTGTGCCAATGCTTCTACATTGTAGCCAAGCATTTGTTGTAAAAAATTATTAGAGCGATCAAAACTAATAAAACTTATGATTTGGCTTAATAATGTAGCTGTTATTAATATTAGAAAGTAGCAAGACGAGTCGTTGGGTATAAAGTCTTTCAACCATCTATTTTTTCTTTTTTAGTTTAATATTGTTTGTCATAACAAAAATATATTAATTTTAAGAAAAAAACAAAAAATATTCTCAATTATTTCAAATATTGAAATCAAGTATTTTTTGTCCCTATTTGTAATATGGGAAGTAACTGTATCACGCATTCTGTTCCGCAATAGGTTTGTTGTATACAGTATGGATGTATCCTGTTTTCTAAGGGAATCTGACTTTTTATTTTTTTGCTATGTAAGTTTTGCTACATTATTTTTACCTTTGTCGAAATCAATTGGAAGAAAATTGAACACAAAGGATTTACTGCAAAAATATCTCTCTGCCCGGGCGGTGAAAAAGTTAACGGAGCTGTTAACTACCCGTAGTGACCGGAAATACAGACTTGTCAACAATGCCGGTTCGGTGACTTCCCTGATTGTCGGAGCCATGCGTATCACCCGGCCGGGGTTGCGGGTCGTTGTGCTGAACGACCGGGAAGAAGCTGCCTATTTTTATAATGATATATTGGCTTTGGCCGATGAAAAACAAATCGCCTTTTTGCCTTCTTCTTATCGCAGGATGATTAAAGAGGAAGAGAAAGATAACGATTCGGTCCTGGTGCGTACCGAAGTGCTGAATAATATCCGGAATGGCGAAGTCGATACTTTGATTACTTATCCGGAAGCATTGGCTGAAAAGGTCGTCGACCGGGAAGTGCTTTCCCGCATGTCGATGGTGGTGAATCAGGGAGATGCCTTATCGATTTCTTTCGTCGAAAATCTTTTGGTAGAATACGGGTTCGAACGGAATGATTTTGTCTATGAACCGGGACAGTTTTCGATCCGGGGGAGTATTGTGGATGTGTATTCTTTTGCAGAAGAACAGCCGGTCCGGATAGATTTTTTCGGAGATGAGGTCGAATCGATTCGTTTTTTCGATATCGAGACCCAGTTATCCGATAAAAAGACCGGGAAAGTATCGATCGTTCCTGATCTCAGTGGCAAAACAGAGGCCGGAGGATTTAAACATACGGACTTGAGTTCCTATTTCTCTGTTAAACCGGTCTGGTGGATCAAAAATGGGATGTTCCTTCACGATAAAGTGAAAGCTTTATATGCCGAAGCCGGGGAAGAGCTCGTCACTTCTGCCGAAGGACTGATGAATTATCTCGAAGATTGCCATGTGGTGGAATGGGGACCGGATATGTATTTCCGGGGAGAAACGATAGACGTAGCCTGTGAACCTCAGCCTCCGACCAACAAGCATTTCGATTTGCTGGCAGAGACTTTGCAATCCCGCCAAGCCAACGATTACCGGTTGTATATCTGTTCGAACAATGAAATGCAAATCCAGCGTATCCGGGATATTTTTAAAGATAAAGGATACGAAATCGGTTTTACCTGGCTGGAAGGCGTAATACATGAAGGATTTTCGGATTCGAATGAAAAGATTTGTGTTTATACGGAACATCAGATTTTCGATCGTTATCATAAATACCGCCTGCAGACTACCCGCATCCGGCAGGGGAGGGAATCGATCACCCTGGGAGAATTGCAAAATTTGCATCCGGGGGATTATGTCGTGCATATCGACCATGGGATCGGACGATTCGGCGGACTGGTCAAAATCAACAACGATGGCAACGAACAGGAAGCGATCCGGCTGGTATATAAGAATAATTCGGAGTTGTATGTCGGATTGCATTCCCTGCATAAAATATCCAAATATAAGGGGAAAGACGGTGTTCCTCCTGTCGTGAACAAATTAGGAGGAGACGCCTGGAATAAACTTAAACAGAAAACTAAGTCCCGGGTAAAAGATATTGCAAGGGAGTTGATCGCCCTCTATGCCCGTCGCAAGAAAGAAGCTGCTTTTGCTTTTTCTAAAGATAGTTATTTGCAGGAAGAAATGGAAGTGTCGTTTATGTATGACGAGACTCCCGATCAGATAAAAGCGATCGAAGCGGTAAAAGCCGATATGGAAAAACCTCAGGTAATGGACCGCCTGATCTGTGGAGATGTGGGATTTGGGAAGACTGAAGTTGCAATCCGGGCCGCTTTTAAGGCGGTAGCCGATAGCAAACAGGTGGCTGTCCTGGTGCCGACGACTGTTTTGGCTTATCAGCATTACCATACTTTTTCCAGGCGGCTGGAAGGCATGCCTTGTCGGGTGGAATATATCAGCCGGATGAAGAAACCCGGAGAAATTAAGAAAATCCTGAACGATCTGAAGGAAGGCAAAGTAGATATCATAATCGGTACCCATCGGCTGACCAGCAAAGATGTCGTATTTAAAGATCTGGGATTGTTGATCGTCGATGAGGAACAAAAATTCGGAGTCGGGGTAAAGGAAAAACTGAAGACCCTGAAATTGAATGTAGATACCCTGACTATGACGGCGACTCCGATCCCGCGTACTTTACAATTTTCATTGATGGGAGCCCGCGATATGTCGATTATCCGTACTCCGCCGCCTAACCGTTATCCCATTGTAACGGAATTGCACCGTTTCGATGAGCAGCTGATCAAAGAGGTGATTCTTTATGAAATGGCCCGTAACGGTCAGGTGTTTTTTATCCACAACCGGGTCGAGACCATCCGGGATATTCAGGGCATGCTGCAACGGATTGTCCCGCAGGTGAAAACCTGTGTTGCACATGGACAAATGGAAGGCGAAGAACTTGAAAAAGTGATGCATGATTTTGTCCGGGGCGATTACGATGTTTTGATCGCTACGACTATTATCGAGTCGGGGCTGGATATTCCGAATGCCAATACGATGATCATCAACCAGGCCCAGAATTATGGGCTTAGTGATCTGCACCAGCTGAGAGGCCGGGTGGGACGTTCGAATAAAAAGGCTTTTTGTTATTTATTGACCCCTCCTTTGGATACGGTTAATTCGGATGCCAGGCGCCGGCTGAAAGCGATCGAAGATTTCAGCGGTTTAGGAAGTGGTTTTAATATAGCGATGCAGGACCTTGATATCCGCGGGGCCGGGAATATCCTGGGAGCGGAACAGTCGGGATTTATTGCTGAAATCGGTTACGAAACCTATCAGCGTATATTGAATGAAGCTCTGCTGGAATTACGCGAAGAAGAGTTCCCTGGAATGGAAACGCCTCCGACCGAACAAAAGCAGGCTTACGTTGCCGATTGTGTGATCGAATCCGATTTCGAAGTATTGATTCCGGATACCTATGTGGAGAATATCAGCGAGAGAATTCGGCTGTATCGGGAGTTGGACAATATTCCGGATGAGGCTGGCCTGGAGAAATTCGGGCAAGAGCTGAAAGACCGTTTTGGCGAAATTCCGGCACAGGTGACCGGATTGATGGAAATTGTGAGGATGAGACGCCGGTGTATGGATTTAGGGATCGAGAGATTATTGGTGAAGAATGGGAAAATGATCATGTATTTTGTCGGCGAACAGACTTCTCCTTTTTATCAGTCGGCCTTGTTTGCCGCTATACTGAGGTTTGTGCAGCTGCAAATTTTGCCTTGCCGGTTCAGTGAAAAAAATAATAAATTATCGCTCGTGTTTACAGAAATTACGAATATTATGAAAATGTCGCGTTATGTGCGGGAGATGTGGGAGAAAACAAAGGCAGGTAACAGATGATAGATCAGAGATTTGAATTTTAGGCAATGAATTTGGTAATCGATATCGGGAATACCCGTAGTAAATATGCTTTTTTTCAGGAAGACCGGCTGATCGGGGTAAACTATCGGTTGGATTCGATTCTTGAAGACATTCGGGTATGGAAAGAAAAAGGGGAAAAGGTTTGGATATTTCTTACCGGAAGTGGTCATATCGATTCCGAAATGCAGCTGGCTATAAAAGAGCAAGCCGATTACTGGCTGGAAGCTTCGCCTGCTTTGGAGGTGCCGTTGAAAATCGGATATGCTACTCCCGAGACCTTGGGATTCGACCGGATCGCTATTTGTGTCGGAGCAAAGAGTTATTACCCGGGGGCTTCCCTCTTGGTGATCGATTCGGGTACCTGTATCACTTATAATTATGTCTCGGCCGAGGGCGTGTTTCTGGGAGGAAATATTTCTCCCGGATTGGAAATGCGTTTCAACGGACTGCACCGGTTTACAGCCCGCCTGCCTTTGGTGACACCGACAGAAACCTATGGAGGAATAGGACAGTCGACAGAAGAAGCTATCCGGAATGGCGTGATGTCTGGTATGCTTTTTGAGGTACAACAGTATATAGAATGCTTTCTCGGACAATACCCGGAAGGACATGTGTTGATTACGGGGGGAAATGCACATTTTTTGGAAAGACATCTGACTCCGGATATTTTATTTTGTAAATATCTTAGTTTTGTAGGATTGAATGAGATCTTGAAATATGTTAAAAAGTCGAACTATTAGCTAAAATACAGGTGTTCCCTGTATATTAAAAGAAAAATAGTGATATTTTTGCAGAGTAAGCTTAGATAAGTAACTAACAAAACATTAAATACATCGGTTAAAAAAGATAAGATCATGAAAAAGATTGTGGCTTTAGCATTCGGTATTTGTCTTATGGGAGGGGCAGTCAGTGCGCAGACACTCGACTCCAAATACGGACTGGATAGTGTGAAAACGTTGGAGAATGCTTCTATTTATTCAGAATTTCTTAAACAAAAAAATTATAAGGAAGCTTTGCCTGCCTGGCGGTATGTTTTTAATAACGCTCCCAAGTTTCAGATGCTTACTTATACCAAAGGGGAAGATCTGTTGATCAATATCTATCAGCAGACAAAAGATAAGACTTATGTGGATACCTTGATGATGTTGTATGATCAATGGGCGAAATATTTTGGGGATCATCAAAGGTATGGAGAAGGTTATATTTTGGGAAAGAAAGGGGCTACTTTATATCGTTTCGGAGGGGATGATACTAAAAAAACAGCTTTTTCTTATTTGGCTAAATCATTCGAGCTCGAAGGTAATAAAACTCACCCGATCACGGTGCAAACCATGTTTTTCGGAGCCGGGGATCTGCTGAAAAAAGGAGAACTGTCGAAAGATGAATACATCGCTCTTTATATGAAAGTTTCCGGTTTTATCGATGATGGAATCAAAAATGCCAAACAACCCAAAACGGTTGAAGCGTTCAAAACGATGAAGGGGAATGTGGATGCTATGTTTTTCAATGCCGGTGTAGCAGATTGTGAAACCTTGAATAACTTGCTTTCTGCAAAATACGAAGCCAATAAGGAAGATGTCGCTAACTTGAAAGAGGTGGCTTCTCTGTTACGGCGGAGCGAATGTGTCGATTTGCCTTTGTATGCAACTGTAGCTGAGCAATTGTACCAATTGGATCCGACTGCTGATGCGGCTTATAGCTTGGCTATCATGTTCCTGAAACGTCAGGAATTCGATAAAACCGAAGGTTATCTGAAAGAAGCGATCGCGAAATCCGAAGATAACGAGGCTAAAGCTGAATATTACCTGAAAATGGCTCAGTTGCAATTGGCTAAAAAGCAATATCAGGCGACTAAGACTAATGCGCTGGAAGTGCTGAAACTTAATCCGAACAACGGAACCGCATTGATGCTGATCGGAAAAGCCTATGCCAATTCGGCCTCCAATTACGGAGAAGACGATTTTGACCACGCATCCGTATTCTGGGCTGCTGTCGATAAATTCCAAAAAGCAAAACAAGTGGATCCTGCTATGACAGAAGAAGCGGATAAATTGATCGGAATTTATTCCCAACATTTCCCGAGTAAAGACGAGGCTTTCTTCCGTAGTGTTACCGATGGAGCAACCGTTAAAATCGGTAGTTGGATCAACGAATCGACCAAAGCACGTTTCAGAAAATAGTAAGTCGTATATTAATGAGTGTTTCTTCACGTATACTTTATATGAAAAGCATTATTGTTCTTCTGGGAGCAATAATGCTTTTAGCATGTAAAAATGATATCAAAGAAGTCAATGCATTGGCTGAGCGGGAGAAACGTCCCGATATGACCGGTGAAAACCTGGAATTGGTCTATTCCGATTCTGCCCGGATCAAATACAGGGTATTGGCCCCGGAATACATAAAAGTAAATAGGGAAAAAGAAAAATATGAAGAGTTTCCGAAAGGGATCCATGTACTTTCTTATGATCCTGCAGGAAAGATGATCGGTTCGATTAAAGCGAAATATGCCAAAAAGCTGGAAGATGAAATGCTTTGGGAGGCGCGTAATGAAGTGGTGATAATCAATGCAGAGGGGAAAAAGCTCGAAACCGAATTACTCTATTGGGATATGAAAAAAGAATTGATCTATTCCGACCGTTATGTCAAGTTGAGTGCCGACGGACAAATTATCGAAGGTAATAACGGCTTCCATTCCGATCAGAATCTGAATCATCCGGTGTTTGAGAATATTTCAGGTAGTATCGAAGTTGAAAAGCAACAACGTAAGCAATGACAGCAACCCTTTCGGTGATATTGATTTGTCTTCTGTTATCTGCATTCTTTTCGGGAATGGAGATCGCTTTCCTGACTTCTAATAAATTACGGATCGAGATCGATAAGTCTAAAAAAGGAGTCACTCAGGCTCTCATCGATCTGTTCATTTCGCATTCCGGGATGTATATTACGACTTTATTGGTAGGTAATAATGTCGTCATGGTGATCTACGGTATTTTTATGTCCGATCTGCTGGTCAAACAGTTCGAATTTTTACATTTATCGATCGGGGTCGAACTGTTTGTCGAGACCCTCGTTTCGACTCTGATCATTTTGGTTTTTGCTGAATTTTTGCCGAAGACCGTATTCCGCTTACGGTCTAATCTGTTTTTGAAGTTATTTTCTGTTCCTGTTTTTTTGTTTTATCTGTTGTTTTTTCCGTTGTCTTATTTTTCGGTGTGGTTAGGAGGATGGTTGCTGCGGATTTTTACCGGACGGAAATTAGGGCATAAAGAACCCAACCGGGCTTTTGGAAAAGTAGATTTGAACAACCTGATCGAGGAAGGAGAAGTCAATGCTCGGCAGGAGGAGGAAATGCACGAGATCAAACTTTTTCGGAATGCACTCGATTTTTCCGAAGTGAAGCTGAGGGAGTGTATCGTTCCCCGCCCTGATGTCGTAGCCTTGTCTATCGACAGTTCGATCGAAGAGTTGACCCAACTCTTTATCGATACCGGATTGTCCCGGATTTTGATTTATAAAGAAAGTATCGACGATATTATCGGTTATGTTCATATATCGACTCTTTTCAAAGATCCTCCGACGATTGCCAAAGCGTTGAGCCGGGTATTGATCGTACCTGAGACGATGTCTGCACAACGGCTGTTGAATTTGTTTATCCGGGACCAGAAAAGTGTTGCCGTTGTCGTCGATGAATTCGGTATTACAGCCGGGATCGTTACTATCGAAGATATTATGGAGGAAATTTTCGGAGAGATTGAAGATGAACACGATCACCTCAATTTGAAAGAAGTGATGATTTCCGAACAAGAATATATCTTTTCAGGACGTTTGGAGGTGGATTACTTAAATGAAAAATATCACCTGGATCTGGAAGAGCGTGAAGAGTATGAGACGCTTGCCGGTTTGGTGTTGTATTTCAATCAAAGTATTCCTCAGGAAGGGGAAACTATTGTTGTAAATGATTTAACATTTAAAATATTGAGTGTTAAAAATGCAAGAATAGAGGAAATCAAAGTGTGTATGTGATTTTTTATCTTTTTTGCCGTAGAATGCTAAATATAGGTTAGGGGGAAAGGGAATGTGCATTAGGTGTTGTTTTCCTGATGAAAAAATGAAATTTTCGAATACGAACAAGACCTGTGGAATTAGCATAAGGCGGCCGTTCGGAAATAGGTAGGGATATTCAGTAAATGTCCCTATAAAATACAATGGCATATGAAGATGCCCCAGTATAATCACTTCATATGTCATTTTTA
>NZ_LARL01000161.1:0-1154 GCF_000980295.1 Odoribacter sp. N54.MGS-14
CAACAGCCCGCCCGGCGAAATTGTAGTACCGGTGAAGATACCAGTTACCCGCAACTAGACGGGAAGACCCCATGGAGCTTTACTGCAGCTTAATACTGGAATTCGGTAACCCATGTACAGGATAGGTGGGAGGCTTGGAAGCAGGGGCGTCAGCTCTTGTGGAGCCGCCGGTGGGATACCACTCTTGGATTGCTGAATTTCTAACCTGCGGCCGTGAATCCGGTCGGGGGACACTGTTAGGCGGGCAGTTTGACTGGGGCGGTCGCCTCCTAAAGAGTAACGGAGGCGCTCAAAGGTTGGCTCAGCACGGACGGAAATCGTGCAGTGAGTGTAAACGTAGAAGCCAGCCTAACTGCGAGACCGACGGGTCGAGCAGTAACGAAAGTTGGAGTTAGTGATCCGGTGGTATGTGAGTGGAAATGCCATCGCTCAACGGATAAAAGCTACCCTGGGGATAACAGGCTGATCTCCCCCAAGCGTCCACAGCGACGGGGAGGTTTGGCACCTCGATGTCGGCTCGTCACATCCTGGGGCTGAATTCGGTCCCAAGGGTTCGGCTGTTCGCCGATTAAAGTGGCACGCGAGCTGGGTTCAGAACGTCGTGAGACAGTTCGGTCCCTATCTGTTGCGGGCGTAAGAGATTTGAAGGGGGCTGTCCTTAGTACGAGAGGACCGGGATGGACGCACCTCTGGTGCACCTGTTGTCGTGCCAACGGCATAGCAGGGTAGCTACGTGCGGACGAGATAAACGCTGAAAGCATCTAAGCGTGAAACTTTCCCTAAGATAAGATCTCTCATCCTTTATGGAGTAAGGCACGATGTAGACTATATCGTAGATAGGCCGGAGGTGGAAGTGCAGTAATGTATGGAGCTGACCGGTACTAATAAGCCGAGGGCTTGACCTGAAGTCTCAGGTTGAGAGCTAGAAATGGAATGCAGGCGCTTGCGAAGCGTATGGCGGTTACTTTGTTCGGTTTTGAGGGTGCGTACCTCAGTCTTATGCACCTTTAGCTCAGCTGGTAGAGCACCTGACTCTTAATCAGGGTGTCCAGGGTTCGAGTCCCTGAAGGTGTACCAACGGCCCGTTGGTCAAGCGGTTAAGACGGCGGCCTCTCACGCCGCAAACATGGGTTCGATTCCCGTACGGGTCACCA
>NZ_LARL01000085.1:0-13511 GCF_000980295.1 Odoribacter sp. N54.MGS-14
TGAGTACAAGTGATGCCAGAAGTGGTAGCCGTAAGATGATAAGATGGCATAAACGTGGAGCAGATACGACGCATATATTCGATATCTATTCCTTAAAAAACCATCGGATTATTCATTCTTTTTTCCCGAGAAAAGAATATGCGGATTTGATACTTTGTAATGCCCTGTATGAATACAAGGATACGCTGTGTTTTTATTATGATAAAGATCGGATCATTTATCAGTTGTCTACTGATCGGGCCGAGGTACGCTACCGTCTGGATAAAGGCAAATACGATCGTTTGCAAACAAGGGAAGAATTTATGCAAGTTCAGGGGAAAGAGGTGCCTTATCGCCGGATCGATTTCGAACATTGTAATGAAACGGACAAATATGTAATCGGTTCTTATTATTTTAAAGGGAAGTTTTATATTTTCATTTATGATAAAGAAACGGAGATAACGAAAAATTATAGGTGGGTGAACAACGATTTATTGGGAACAGGTACAGAAGGGGGAATAAGATGGTTTAATTGGAATTATGGTTTGTGTTTTAAGCAGGATTACTTATGGATGATCGCTATTGATTGGATAAAGGTGATGGGGATCGTGAAAGGAAGATCGACAGCAGAAGAATGGGAGCGTTATTGTGAAGAACATCCGGATTTTATTCGTTATTATAACGAATTGCTACGTGACCGGGAAGATGAAGAGGGATGGGATACTGAAGTGGGAAGTAAGCTTTTCATACTTAAATATTATTTTAAATAATATGGATTTTTATGAAATGGAAAATCGATTATCCCTATGTGGTGTGTATCGTTTTTTTGATCGGAGCAGGAATATGGATGAATTACCTGTCGATAAAAAAACAGGGATTGGAAAAAGAGGTCGAATGGTTCCGGCAGGAGACCGAACGGCTCGGGCAGTTTTATCAGCAGGTGACGGATCTTTATTTTACCGGTTTACAGGTGGTGACCATCGATCCGGGACAGGTTCAGGCCGATTCATTGAAAGAAGGTGTCGTGATTTGTCTGCCGACTACACCCCTGGATAGTTTGGAAGGAGCTGCCTTTAAGTATACCCTGAGCCGCTTGCAGACTTTGAAGGGGTATAAAGTAGGAGTGTGGTTGTACGGTGAAGCTACCGGTGAAGTGGCCGATTGGGTAAAAGAATACGGATATGATTGTATTTATTCCGGCCGGAAACCGAATGGACTGCCCGATGCCAGTATATTCTATCTGGATACCGGGTGTAAAGCGGAAGCTCTTTTCAAACTCCAGCCTTATGCCGTTCATTTGTTAAATAAATATATGAAGTTTCTGAGAGATCACTATATGGCAGGAGGAACGGTGTACGTACAAATGAACAACAGCCGGAATTGATACAATAAATGATGAACGAAAAGGCTTTTTCGTTCATCATTTATTGTTTTCGTTTAATACATATAGTCGTAAACAGGCAACTGTACCGGTTTGCCTTTCAGGGCTTCGATGGCTTTGGCGTTGAGGTAGTTTTTGCGGATCACGATACGGAACATGTATTCATCGAACCATTTGTCGGTGAATGTCAGATAGCCGTTGTGGCCGGAAGCTGCTCCCCAGCTGTTTTCGAACTCCCATTTTACGGGTTTGTCGTTTTCGTCGGTGTCGCAGGCCACCAGAGTCATGGCGTGGGAAGAACCGCTCTGACGGGTGAGGATACGGGCTTTTTTATCCATATCCAGTTTCACGCCTAACAGGGATTCATAATCGTACATTTCGGGATCGAGGATACCTTCTTCCCGGTTGAACTGTTTCCCTACATCGCAGGAGGCATACATCGGCTCGTTGTTTTTAATGGAAGCCAGGGCGGCCTCTTTGATATCTTCGTTGGGCAGATTGAGATAAATCCAGTTGATTCCCTCGATGGTATTCCGGTAATTCTGAATTTCGTATGTTTTGTAATATTCCCGGGTCGGATCGTTCATGATCATGATATAGTTGGAAGGACTGTAGTCGGCCGGGGTGATTTCTTTGTAGAACTGTTTCGGCGTGTAATTGGCCAGCTCTTTGATATTCCCGTCTTTATCCTTATATCTCCACGTAAACTGATGAGGAGGCTCACCCAGGCAGAGGGCCAGAATCCGGTATACTTCTTTCAGCGTAGCCATTTTAGCGTTTGTAAGTTCCTTCCCTTTTTTGCCGGCAGCAGTCATTTCGCGCAGTTCATAACCACCTTGGCGCAGTTTTTCATTGATGATGCTCACCATCTGGGAAGTATTGTTGGAATGAGCGGTTTCGGGCATCACTTCCTGAGGCACTACTCCGTATTTCTCGGCAGCATTGTAATAAAGGTTCCATACTCCGCCGTCTCCTACAGGAGCTTTGAAGTATTCCACTACTGTCCGGTCGTCCATCGGTTGCTTGGCGGTTGCGATGATGTTTTCGAGGAAAAGATTCGACTTTTCGAAGATATCCCAGAAATACAGGTAGTTGTGTGAAAAATCGAATTGGCTGAGGTTGTATTTTTTCATGATCGACGGGCGTAATACGTTCATTGAGGTAAACATCCAGCACCGTCCGGAACTGAGCTGATTGGTAATGCCTTTCACATCTGCCCGGTATTTGAAATAGTGGTCGATTTTACCTTGCAGATCACGGTTCAGGGCATTGCCTTTGATGTCTTTGTCGGCAGTCAGTATGTTCTGAATGGCTTTCGTAGAAGCATCCTTTTTGAAACTACTCTGGATTTCCTGCAGGTCTTTTTCGGAGAGCGCTTGTGCGAAAACTCCGGAGCAGGCCAGAAAGAGGGTCGTTGTGATTAAGGTTTTCTTCATTGTATCGGTATTTGAATTAAAAAATTACAGATGGATTACTTCGTCATAGGCAGCTGCTGCAGCCTCCATTACGGCTTCACTCATCGTCGGGTGCGGGTGAACGGTTTTGATGATATCGTGTGCGGTAACCCCTTTCTTCCGGGCTAAAACCAGTTCGGCAATCATTTCAGTGACGTTGGCACCGACCAGATGTGCACCGAGCAGTGTATGGTCCTTGGCATTGAAGATCAGCTTTATAAATCCATCGTTAGCTCCGGCTGCACTAGCTTTCCCTGAAGCGGTAAAAGGAAATTTACCGATTTTCAGTTCGTAACCGGTTTCGGCGGCTTTCGCTTCACTCAGGCCGACGGAGGCTACTTCGGGCGAAGTATAGGTACAACCCGGAATGTTGCCGTAATCGATCGGTTCGGGAGTCAGGCCGGCTAATTTTTCTACACAACAAATGGCCTCTGCCGAAGCAACATGGGCCAGAGCCGGACCGTGTACGATATCTCCGATGGCATACACGCCTTCGACATTGGTACGGTAGTAGCCGTCTACTTTAATTTTACCTCTTTCCATTTCGATACCCAGTTCTTCCAACCCGATGTTTTCAACATTGGGAGCGATACCGACAGCCGACAATACCATTTCAGCTTCGTAGGTCTCGATTTGATCTTTCTTATTCCGGATATTGATTTTCAATAATTCACCACTGGTATCGATACTCTCGACGGTAGATTTTACCAATACTTCGATACCGGCTTTCTTGAACGAGCGTCCCACCTGTTTAGATACTTCTTCGTCTTCGACAGGCAGGATCGTAGGCATAAATTCCACCAGGGTCACTTTAGTCCCCATCGCATTATAGAACCAGGCCAGTTCCGAACCGATAGCTCCGGAGCCGACTACCAGCAGTGAAGCCGGTCGATGATCGAGGGTCAGCGCTTCACGGTAACCGATAATCCTTTTCCCATCCTGAGGAATGGCCGGCAATACCCGTGAACGTGCACCGGTAGCCAGGATAATATGTTTCGCTTCGTATATCGTTTGTTCCCCGGCGGCTGAAGTAACCGCTACTTTTTTATCTGCCGTCAGTTTCCCATGTCCGGGAATTACGGTAATGTTATTTTTTTTGAAAAGATACTGGATGCCTTTGCTCATTTTGTCGGCAACTCCCCGGCTACGGGCGATGATTGCCTGAAAATCGGGCTCTGCATGTTCGATCTGGATTCCGTAGGCCTCTGCATGTTGTGCATATTCGAGTACCTGAGCCGATTTTAATAAAGATTTGGTTGGGATACATCCCCAGTTCAGGCAGATTCCTCCTTGTTCGGCACGTTCCACTACAGCGACATTAAAACCCAATTGAGCACCACGAATGGCAGCCACATACCCACCGGGGCCACTCCCGATGACGATTAAATCGTAATTCATATTTCAAACGTTTTAAATTTTCTTTGCTGCCACAAAACTAATAAAAGATCAGGGATAAAACAGCGCTTTATCCGATTTGGTAGAAATTTTTTCAAGGAAACTGGAGAAAAAAGGCGAATAATTTAAAAAAGTAGAATTATTCTGTACTAATTCGTCTTCGGTGATCGGAATTGGAGACCCGGTCGCTTCTGTCGGTCGTCTACCTTTTTCTTTCACTGACCGGCGGAACTCCTCGCAAGCTCGTCAGACACCACCGGTCGGGCGTTCAGAAAAAGCAAGACGACACTCGCCAGAGCTCCAATGGTCTCCAATCCCGATCACCTCCGACTAACGTTATCACTGAATTGCAGACCAGTCTTGATTTAAGAAAGATTATTCTCACTGGAAATAATCCGGACGGTCCGTCTTCCTGCTGCTGCAAATTTCTGGTTGTATTTTCTTTGCCGGTTAGCTCTGCCGTGAGATGCAGGGTTTTATGCCGGAAGACCATTGGAGCGGGAACGAGTGTCCGGTTAGGTTTTCCGAACGCCCGACCGGTGGTGTTTGACGAGCTTGCGAGGAGTTCCGCCGGTCAGTGAAGGAAAGCCTTAACGGACCGGTCCAGGCGAACCGGTCTGACGGTATAAAACCCGAAATCGGAATAGATAGAAAAAAAATAAACCTAGGTATAATTAGTTCGTAAAGTTCTTAAAGTTGCTCCTTCGTTGCTTAAAAGTTCATAAAAAAAGCACCCGCAGGATCCAGGGACTTATAAACTAATTTAATTTTACAATTGAACGGATGGTTATTTTTTTGTTATCTGATTTTGTTTATCAGCCAGCTGATCAGGAAAAAGAGAAGGAAACAGATTACGATGGTGGCACCGGTGGGAATATTCAGAAAGGCAGAAAGGAATAGTCCGGTAATCGAACCGGCGGTACTGACCAGGGCGGAAGCCAATAGTTGCTGTTTGAAGTTTTTGTAAAAGATGCCGGCGATAGCCTGAGGAATAGTCAGATAGGAAATGACCAGAATGATTCCGGCTAATTTCAGGGACAGCACGATACAAAGGGCGATGATCAGTGTGATGGCGATGTCTATCCGGTTGACATGCACATGGTGAGTACGGCTGTATTCTTTATCGAAAGCGATGTAGAATAACGGACGGTAGAAACGGGCGAAAAAAAGGATGATACCCAGACATAGAACCACGGAAAGGATAATCTGTTCCCGGGTAACGGTCAGGATATTCCCGAAGAGATACGACATCAGATTGGGGGCATACCCTGGAGTGAGGTAAATAAACAGGATACCGATTGCCATACCTGCCGACCAAAAGATGCCGATCAGGGAATCTTCCTTGAGCTTTTTACTGTCGGAAAGGAACAGAATTCCCAGGGCAGATAAAATCGAGAAGGCTGTGGCACCTAACATAGGAGATAACCCGAGGTAATATGAAAGTCCTAAGCCGCCGAAAGAAGCGTGGGTGATTCCGCCGCTGATGAATACCATTCGTTTGGCAACGATGTAGGTACCTACCAATCCACAGCTGATACCGATCAACAACGTACTGATCAACGCATTCTGAAAAAAATCATATTTTAAAAGTTCCAGCATCTTCGATTCTTTTTATTCATTATTTCTTCTTCCTTTTTTCCTCAAGTCTCCTTTTTCGTCTTTTCCCTTTTCGTCTCTTTGCCTATAGCTTTTAGTAGCTTCACCGCCTGCTACTGTTTACCTTTTTCGTGTTCCTTCAGCACCCGGTGCGGAATTTTTCCGTGAGTGATCAACTCGATGGGACAGTGGTACGATTGCAACTGTGCTGCACTGATCAGGTTAGAATTATGATAATGCAATTCCCGGTTGACACAAGCGATAGTCTTCACATAGGAACAGATAGTTCCCAGATCGTGAGATACCATGACTATGCTCAGCGATTTATTGAGTTCTTCCAGGATGGTGTAAAATTCCTTTTCGAAATTACTGTCTACATAAGTTGTCGGTTCGTCGAGGATCAGGATGCGGGGAGACGCAATGATCGCCCTGCAAAGGAATACCCGTTGCATCTGTCCGCCCGATAAATCGCCGATCGGTGCTTTCTTATATGCTCCCATACCGTATTGATCGAGTAAATCCCAGGCTTTTTGTTTTTCGGCTCGGGTATAGGATTTGTAAAGTCCCTTTTCGGACATCAGGCCGGAGAGGACTACTTCGGTGACATCGATGGGAAAACGCTGGTCGAAACGGCTGTTCTGTGGTAGATAGCCGAAGAGATTTTGTCTGGAGACGGGGTAAATGACCTCTCCGCTATAAGGCTTCAGTAACCCCAGTATCACTTTGAGCAGGGTGGTTTTTCCGCCCCCATTGGGACCGATGATGCCAAGAAAGTCATGCTCATAAATTTTCAGATTGACTTGATGAAGAATGACTTCATGGTCATATCCGGCGCTTACATTTTTGAGTTCGAGTATGGGGGTCATGTTATTTTTCAGGTAAATATTTATCCAGGGTATCGATCAATCGGTTCATTTCAGCTGTCCAGTTTTCGGTCAGCGGGTCGATCTGAATGATTTGGCCTCCGATTTGTTTGGCTACGGATTCGGCATTATTGACATCGAATTGACTTTGGATAAAGATCATATGGATATTTTTTTCCAGGGCCAGATCGATGATTTTTTTCAAATGGGCCGGATTGGGTTCTTTCCCTTCGTCTTCGATCGAGATTTGTTCCATCCCGTAATCGGCAGCAAAATAAGTCAAAGCCGGATGATAGATCAGAAATATTTTGTCTTTTTTATGATCCAGTACTTGTTTGGCACGATCGGCAATGCTGTCGATCTTCTGGAGAAGGGCCTGGTAATTTTGTTCGAACTGTAGTTTTTGTTCCGGATATTTTTCCGATAGTACTTCATAGACGGTAGTGGCCATAGTGCGGGCATGTGCCGGAGAAAGCCAGATATGAGGATCTACTCCGTCGTGTTCGTCACCTGCGGCATGCGTATGCCCACAGCTTCCGTGAATCAGTTGCAGGTTGGCGGAGTGATTTACGATTTGGATATCCGGGCGGTTTTCGAGAACAGGAAATAGATGGATTTGTTCGAAAGGTAAATAACCGATGGTGAAACAAAGGTCGCTATCGTATAACTTCTTCAGTTGTTCCGTACTTAGATCACAGGTAGCCGGATTCATACCCGGAGGTATCATGACATTCACCGTCAGGTAATCACCGGCGATTTGTTCTGTCAGGTATTTTTGAGGAAGAATACTGACGCTCACCAGCCGGGTAGAAATGGATTTATTTTTACAGGAAATCAGGAGGTTCCCGATCAGAAAGAAAAAAAGGAATAAACGAAAATATTTGGTAATCATTGTGTTGAATAAAATATGTAAATCAAGTTATCTGTGCTATTTAGATTCGGTAAAGATAAGCTAAATTATCGGAATTTGAAACAGTAGTGTCATTTTCCAAATCTGTATTTTGTTAAATTTTCAATCGGCATTTTTATTTTTCGATTTTTACTTTATATTTGTCATGAATGAATACGAGCCATGGTCCTTTTTAATTCTAATATCAACCTGAATAATAATTGCAATGCAGAGCGGTTGCAAAGGGGAGGTTATGGTTAAAAACGGAACAGATCAGATATATGGATGAGCCTTCCCGATGCGGGGAGGCTTTTTTGTCGGTTATAAACTTAAATTTTTACCCTTATGAAGCAATTATTTTTACCGGAAGACTACACTTCGGTCTTGGATGTATGGCAGACAGAGCATGCCATTAAATTTATCAAGGACACCTTTCAATTGGCGCTGGCTGCGGAATTGAAGTTGCGCCGGATTACAGCACCTATTGTCGTTCCTTCGGGGAAGGGCTTGAACGATAACCTGAGCGGTACTGAACAGCCGGTGAGTTTCGGAGCCCGTGTATTAAGAGGGCAACGAGCCGAGATCGTACAATCGCTGGCCAAATGGAAACGTTATGCTCTTTGGCGGCATCATATTCAGCCGGGTATGGGAATTTATACCGATATGAACGCTTTACGTCCGGATGAGACGATCGATAATATTCATTCGGTGTATGTCGATCAGTGGGATTGGGAGAAGGTGATTACCCCGGAAGAACGCACGCCGGAGCGGTTACAGCTTTGTGTCGAGAGAATTTATGCGGCCTTGAAACGTACCGAATTTTTATTGAGTGAACAATTCCCGGTATTACAACCCTTTTTACCCGATCGGATTCATTTTATACATGCCGAAGAGTTGAGAAAGCAATATCCCGGTTTGTCCCCCAAGGAAAGGGAAGAACGAATAGCCTGCCAGTTCGGGGCGGTTTTTATCCGGGGGATCGGAGGAGCTTTGGGGGATGGAACGATTCACGACGACCGTTCACCGGATTATGACGATTGGTCCACTGAGGCGGAAGACGGTTCGGTAGGTTTGAACGGAGATATCATTGTATGGAACCCTGTATTACAGTCTGCTTTCGAGATTTCTTCGATGGGGATCCGGGTGGATCGGGCTGCCTTGGAAAAACAATTGTGGCTGAAAAATGCAGGGGACTGGAAAAAATTGTATTTCCACTCTCTTTTGTTGGAAGGGAAATTACCCCAAACAATGGGGGGAGGAATCGGACAATCCCGGCTCTGTATGCTCTTATTGCAGAAATGTCATATCGGAGAGGTACAAGCCGGCTTATGGCCCGATGAGGTATTGACCGAATGCGAAAAAGCCGGGGTGTTTTTGTTTTAATACCGATAAAACAGAAAAAACGGTAACAACGGAAAGCATTATTGCTATTACCCTTGTTACCGTTTTATCGGTTGGCACCTGATTATTTTATTTCCTTCATCAGGCTTTCTACAGCTGCTTCCAGTTGCAGATCACGGCCTTTCATGGCGCTGGCCGGGTCGTTGGTCACTTTGATGTCCGGTTCGAGCTGCATATTCTCCAGGATGCGGCCTTGGTTGTCTTTCATTCCTACCTGAGGAATACCGAATACCAGGCTCGGATCCATCAGAGTTTCCCACCATACGGCGGTCATCGTTCCCGGTACAGGCATACCGATTACTTTACCGAGTCCCAGTTCTTTGTAGGCCCAGGGGAATCCGTGGGCGTTACTGTAGTTGCTTTCGCTGACTAATACGGCCGACGGTTTGTTCCATTGAGTGAACGGATCTTCACCGATGAATTGGCCACGTGGAACGAATTCGGCGTATTTCTTACCGCTCAGCAGGTGTAACAGGTCTTCATGTAGCCAGCCTCCGCCGTTGTAACGGGTGTCGACGATTATCGCTTCTTTGTTCCGGTATTTGCCCAGTATTTCAGAATATACTTTACGGAAACTGGGACTATCCATGCTCTTCACATGTACGTAACCGATTTTCCCATTGGATAGTTTTTCAACCATTTCCTGGCGTTGTTTTACCCAGCGGTTATATAGTAAACCGTTTTGGTTGCCGTAAGTGGTCGGTTTCACATATTCCTCCCATTCCTTTTTGGTAGAAGGATCGTAGATTGTCAGCATTACCCGTTTACCGCTCAGGCCTTCCAGTATCTGGAAATAATCCTGTCCTTTTTTGATTTCCTGATTGTTGATTTTCCGGATAATCATACCGGGTTTGATTTTACCACTGGTTAGATCCAGCGGACCTTTCTCCAGGATTTCCTTGATCTTCAGGCCATCGCCGTCGAATGTCTCGTCGTAAAAAACACCCAGGGCTGCCGTCTGTGAAGAACTGCCGCCTCCTTTGTAGCTGGCACCGGTATGGGAAGCATTCAGTTCGCCCAGTAATTCGGCCAACATTTCGGCAAAGTCGTAATTGTTGTTGATATAAGGCAGGAAGCGGGCATATTCTTTTTTATAGAAAGCCCAATCGATATTGTGAATGGCAGGATCGTAGAATTTATCTACTACTTGCTGCCAGACGTGATCGAACAGGTAAGCCCGTTCTTCGGGTTTCTTCCATTCGAACTCGGCATTGTAGCTCATACCTTTCAACTGGCCGGAATTCATATCCACTTTAGAGATTTGTCCACCGGAAAGCAGGTACAGGTTTCTGCCGTCTTTACTCATAACGAGAGCACCGCCTCCTTTGTTCAGTTTGGATAACATACGGGTACTTCCGTTTTTGAAGTCTCTGACCCAAAGGTCGTAACCGCCTTCAAAAGCGCTCAGGTAATATAGTTTTGAAGCGTCGTTGGTCAGTACGGCGTCGCCCAGACGGGAAGAATTGATGGTCAGGCGTACCATCCGGTCTTCCAGGTTTTCAAAGTCGATTTTGAGTTCGGGGAGCTTGTTTTCTTCTGCTTTCGCTTTTTTACCTTCTTTTTCTCCTTCGTCTTTTTTATCTCCCTCTTCTTTTTTACCTTTTTTCCCGGCTTTATCTGCTTTGTCACCTTTCTTTTCCTGTTTCTTTTCAGCTTTGGCTTTTTCTTCGGCTTCTTTCCTTTTCTGTAACTCTTTTATTTCTTTATGAAGAGCCAGTTCTTCTTTGTTCATTCTGAATTCATCCCAGGCTTCCGGATCCAGGAATAAGGCATAGATGTCGTATTGAGCTCCCCAACTACCGTGGCTACGCATACCTTGACGGTCGGTCGACCAAATGATGGCTTTTCCGTTCATCATCCATTTGGGATTCTGATCGCTATATCCACTGTTGGTCAGGTTGTGGATTTCTCCGCTGCCGTCGGCTTTTACAAGAGCGATATCGTTATGCTGCCAGCCGCCGTGTTCGAAATATTTAGCCAGGATCCACCGACCGTCGGGAGACCATTGATACCATTGGTCGCCGTCTTGATAGGAATAGTTGTATTTAGCCGGAAGTACCGTTCTCGATTTTTTGCTTTTCAGATTGATTACCTTGATTTCGGTCCGGTTTTCGAGGTAAGCGATTTCTTTACCATCCGGAGAGAAAGAGGGTTGGAAACAAGCATTAGTACCCTTGGTGATCTGCTCTTCTTCGATTTCTTTGGCATAAGCGAAAGATTTATCGTCTTTGTCTTTGATCCGGGCGACATAGATATTCCAGTGACCGTTCCGTTCACCGGCATATACCAAAGAACGGCCGTCCGGTGAAAATTCGACTGAACGTTCCTGAGTGGCCGTATTGGTGATTCTTTTCGTCGTACCGTATTCGGCGTTAGCTACATATACATCTCCGCGAACAATGAAAGCGAATTCTTTGCCGTCGGGTGACAGAGCCATCTCGGAAGCTCCCCGGTTCCAATTCATTTTAGCAATAGGGGATTCGGTATTGTCGGCGATGATATCAACCGCTAATTTTTTCGGTTGTTTTCCGGGTTGCAGGGTGTAGATCTCTCCGTTGAAAAAGTAACACAACAAGCCGTCTTCAGAGCTGCTCAGGAAGCGGACCGGATGTTTGCTGTGTTTGGTGATTTGTTTGATGTCCGAAGGATTTTTCAGGGACATTTTGCATACATTGAAATCCCCGAAACGTTCACTCAGGAAATAGATGTTTTCGTCGTTATCGGCGAATACCGGGTTGCGGTCTTCCACCTGTTTGTTCGTTAGGTTGGTAAATTCCCCGCTTTTCAAGTCGTGAATCCAGATATCCCGGCATACGGAAGATTTGTGGTGTTTCCGCCAGTTGTCTTCATATCCTTTATAATCGTGATAAATGATTTTATCGCCTTTTTTGTTGAAATTGATGTCGAAGGCGTCGAACGTCAGAAATTGTTCCGGCCGTCCTCCATCGACACTGATCTTGTACACCTGCCCTCCACTGGGGAATTGGCCGTATTCTGCATCGGGCATGACATTGGAACGATAGAGGATTTCTTTACCGTCGGGAGTGAAACATACGGGGATTTCGCTGCCTGAATAATAGGTCAGGCGGGTAGGGGTGCCGCCGCTTACCGGAACGGTATATAGGTTCAATCCTTCGTCCCGGGCAGAAGTGAAAGCGATGGTTTTGCCGTCCGGTGACCAAACAGGCCGGCTGTCATAAGCCGGATGGGTGGTCAGCTGGGTAGCTCTACCACCTTCACTGCTTACCAGAAAGATGTCTCCTTTGTAACAGAATGCGATGGTTTTTCCGTCGGGAGAAATCGCCGGATAACGCATCCATAGCGGATTTTCCTGAGCTGACAGCCCGGAAAAAACAAGGGCTAGAAACCCTGTACAGATAATTTTGATCAGGTTCATGTTTTGCTATAATTGATGTTAAATTTATATCCACCCTCATTTGAAATCACCCGAAATCGAACGACCTCGGTATAAAACGGTGTTAAAAGTAGTGATTTTAACTGTAAAGCGAAATCGGTTGCAGAAGTTTAACGAAAAATTTGGATTTGGACTTGGATAAACAAACGGGGCTGTTATAGAATGAATGGTATTCTCCAAACAGCCCCGGAAAACGATATGCTTTAATTTACAATCTTTTCTTTCTTTTTTATAATTTCCGGTTACGGATGTCGCGCAACATATCGGTATAGTTTTTCAGCAAACCCGGTTGTTTCACTTTTAATTCTTCTTGCTGTAATTTTTGAGATTCAAGCAAAATCTGCTCTGCCCGTTTGAAATTCCCCAAACGATAGCTCATACTGGCTGCTCCGAAAGGAATCTTTTGATGATAGGGTTGCATGGCATTAGCATAATCAACCCAGGATTGACATAGTTTCACCGTTTTCTTATCAGAAGGGGATACTCTCCAAAAATAATCGGTGATGCCTAAAATCGTTCCGGCACACATATAGTACATTTCCATAAATTGGTTACATGGTAATTTGCCGACCAGATATTCTACATTTTCAAATACCATATTTTTTAAATATACATACCTGGGATTGGCATGCAGAGAATCGATAGGATAGGTCTTCATTAAATTTTCCATATAGGATACCGCTAATTCTTTTATGCGTGCATCATCCGATTTGCTGCGGACCAGGAAACACAACTCCAGGTACTCCGGCGTTGCCCAGAAAATACCCCGGTCGCGGATCAAGTAAGCGTCACCGTCCAGTAAATGGCCTTTATAAGCATTGAAACGTTTTTTCAACTTCATCAACTCATCGAACCTGCTCCGGTCCCCTTTCATGATACTTTCGTCAAACCGGTCAGACAGAAAAGCCTGGAACGGAAACACGATAGCATGGCTGAACTCTCCGTCAGTCCTGCCACACTTGATGATGGCATCGATAAAACGTTCGCACAAGGCTTTGTCATATAGGGACAGTTTCCACATATAGGGATTTTTCAAATCCACGAGTTCTTCATCCGTCATGGCTTTCAGCATGGCGTTGATGGCAAAAGGTTTTTCACCAACCGGTGCCGCGTCGTAATAAAGGCTGATGGTTTCCCT
>NZ_LARL01000162.1:0-1151 GCF_000980295.1 Odoribacter sp. N54.MGS-14
GCTACCGTCAAGATAGAAGTGCAACACCATCCCCCTCTTCCTCCGTCCTTGGAGCGTAGCGGAAAGGGAGGAGAAAGAGGGGGGGGGTAGCCCGATCACAGGTCAATCGGCAATACAAAAATAAAAAGGGAGACCACCGTCTCCCAAGGATTAACTACTTTTGTATTGTCAATTATGTATAAGCACTTAACCCGAGAGCAAAGGTACGCGATTTACCTGGGAAAACAAAAGGGTGAGACTCTGGAGATGATTGCTCGCTCCATAGGAGTCCACAAATCGACAGTAAGCCGTGAAATCCGGCGTAACTCCACCTCAAACGGCAGGTATGTATGGAACAAAGCCCACGACATGGCCGGGGCCCGTCTGTGTCACACGCCCGGCAACAGGAGGCTGGACGATGTGCTGAAATGGCGTGTCGTTGAATTGATAAGGAACGAGCAATGGTCTCCAAGGCAGATATCCGGCCGATTGAAGAAAGAGGGCATACCTGTGTCACATGAAGCCATTTATGCAATCATACGCAAGGATGAGAGCGGAGAACTTGCCTCCCATTGCCGACACAAGATGAAATACAGGCGAAAGCCCACACACAGGCATGAGACCAAAGCCACGAACATCCGCAACCGCGTGAGCATACACGAACGTCCGGCGGAAGCGGACGGGAAGCGTTTTGGCGATTGGGAGATGGATCTCATCGTGGACAAGGACGGTAACGCCATACTGACGCTGACGGAGAGGAGCACGAACTTCCTTCTCATGGAAAAGCTCAGGCACGGGAAGAAGGCTAAACCGCTTGCAAAGGTCGTATGGAGGCTGCTGCTACCTTACAAGGGAGAAGCGTTGAAATCCATCACCACGGACAACGGCAGCGAGTTCGCCGAGCATGAGTGGATAACAAAGAAACTCCATGTCCCGATATTCTTTGCCGATTCTTATTGCGCATGGCAGAAAGGGGCCATTGAGAACGGGAACAAGCTAATCAGGCAATATATCCCCAAAGGAACGGACATCAGCACCATTACGGAGGGGAAAATTGCCAAGATTAGAAAGAAAATCAATGCCAGGCCCAAGGAAAAACTCAATTTTCATACCTCCGCTGAATGTTTCTTCAAAAATATTTCCTAATGTTGCACTTGCTGGTTGACTCTGCC
>NZ_LARL01000081.1:0-12666 GCF_000980295.1 Odoribacter sp. N54.MGS-14
AATGGACAGATGGCAATTGAGAATTGACAATTATTGGAAGTTCCGCTTCCATGAAAAAATAAAAAAGAAAAGAAAAATGAGAGAAAGAATAAAGAAGATAATTATTGATTATCAGAAGAATAAAAAAGAAGCCATAGGTTTGGAGATACATTATCAATTGTCAAATGACAATTGTCAATTACCAAAGTATCCGCAGAACCCAGGGACTTTATAAACTTTATGGACTTTATAAACTTTCGACTGATTTAATCGAACGTTTAATCTACAATTATCGTCTTGCCTTTCACCTCGAAACGGACATGGGAAGTTTTTTCAATGACCTTCAACATATCGTCGATTTCCCGATAACGGGGCAGGCTTCCACTGAAATGACGGTTACGGGAAATATTATTACGGAAAAAGACTTCGATATCGTACCACAAAGACAATTCATCCATAATCTGTTCGATCGATTTATCTTCAAAAATATAGACTCCTGATTTCCAACCGATATAATTAGATACATCGACATTTTTAATCTCGGTCTCACCGGTCAAGCGATCGAACTGCGCCAACTGACCGGGCTTCAGCATTTTTTCAGCGGATCGTTCGGTTTTTATCGAAACAGCTCCCCGTACCAAAGTGGTCTGTACATAATCGGCAACCCGGGTATTGATATTAAACTCCGTCCCATACACCTTCACCTCGATATCGTCCGTCACGACAACAAAAGCTTTCTGCCGATCGTGAGCAACCTGAAAATAAGCTTCTCCTTTTAAATACACCCTTCTCATATCTCCTGCAAAATGTACCGGATACTTCAATTCAGAAGCGGAATTCAACCACACCCTGGTCCCATCACTCAGTACAATTGCATACTCACCTCCCCGAGGTACGATCAACTGATTCTCGGTATCTTCAATCCCTGCAGTCAGCGTATCGGAATAGATTAAACCATGATTACTGTTTTTAGCCTTTACCCCCTCTCCAATCTCGACATCAGCGGTTTCCGGGTTCAGATTTACAGTCTTTCCCTCACCGGTTACCAAAATAGCCTTTTGTGTTCCGGGCAAAATAGTCGCCGTCGGCCGGTTTTCGGTCAATAAGGGCTCTTTTACGGATGAAGTCACCTGCCACCATAAAAAGCAAGCCATCCCTACCGACAAGATACACGAAGCAGCCACCTCCCCCCCTATCCGTACCATCCGGTGCCTTCTTTTTCTACGTTCTGCAACGGTTAACCTGACTTCGTAGGAAGCTTTGAACCGACGAATTCGTTCTTCCGTAGGCCGGAAACTTTCCGGAGAACACAAAAAAGTTTTTATTTCCCGGTAAAATTCCCGGTGTTCCGAAGATTCATCCAACCAAGCATTCAGCAGGTTCCGTTCTTCTTCAGATATATCCGATAATACACTCCGCTTTAAAAGTACCCAATCGATCTTCATGATCTTTAATTTTAGATACCTCTTAAACACGAAAAGATAAAATTTGTTTACAGGAAAAGTATTTTTTTAAAGAAAAGGAGTAAAAAAAAGAATAACGGCCAGATCATATTCCGCAAAACGCTGCCTTAACATCTCCATACCCCGGTGAGTTTGTACCCTCGCAGTACTTTCGGAAATATCGAGTTCTTCGGCTATTTCCTCAAATTTTTTCCCTTCAAAAAAACGCCGCCGGCACACCTCCCGGCATTTCTCGGGTAACTCCAGCATCACCTCCTGAATTTTCCGCAACACTTCTTCTTCCTCTATCCAATCGACATTATCCGACCATAGACAAGCTTCCGCATATAAATTCATACGCCGGTCTTCCACCTTACGGTCCCGCAAATAATTAAAACAACGATTCCGCACACTATTAAAAAGATACGACTTTAAAGAAAGGTCGTAATTCAGGATTTCCGATTTTTCATACAGACTGATAAAAATTTCCTGCACAATATCATTAGCCACATCCTCCCGAAACACAACGCGGACAGCAAAGGTAAAGAGCCGCTCGAAATACTTATCGAACAATATCGAATAAGCTTTCCGGTCGTTCTTGCGCAAATATTTTATTAAAATTTCATCTTCCACGCCTCACCAGAATATTTATCATCTATTTTTACAAAAATATCTTAAATTTCCAATCGGGCAAGAAAAATAGTGCAATTTTTTGATACAACAATTACAATAGTCCAAACAGGGGCAATATCAGATTTTATCCCTGAACCGTCCCAAAATAAGAATAATCATTTCAACATCTGATCGATTTGCTGATTGATAAATTGTAATTCTTCAGGAGTCAGGATTATATCGGCAGCTTTCGCATTCTGAATCGCCTGCTCCGGATTGCGGGCCCCGACCAAAGCAACGGTAATTCCGGGATGTTCGATCGTCCAGCGGATCACCAATTGTCCGAGAGTCGCTTTTTTCTCATCAGCCAAAGGTTGCAATTTTTCTAAAAAAGCATTCGTTCTTTTAATGCTTTCGTCTGTAAAAAAAGGGTTTTCTTTCCGATGATCGCCTTCAGCAAATCGGTATCCGGGTTGCATCTTACCGGTAAGTAAGCCACGTTCAAGCGGACTATAAGCGATCACTGATTTTTCATTACGGATACAATAAGGTATAATATCCCGGTCCATCCCCCGATTAACCATACTATAAGGAATCTGATCCGATACCAGATCGATCAGTTTAGCGGCATCTTCCAACAAAGCAGCATCATAATTACACACACCTGCATAACGTACTTTTCCTTGCTCTATCAAACGCTCTACTGCCTCGAAAGTCTCACTCAAAGGAGTCGTAGCATCCGGCCAATGGATCTGATAGAGGTCTATATAATCCGTACCGAGCCGCCGCAGACTGTCTTCACACTCTTTGATGACACTCTCTTTGCCGGCATATTTGTAAATATCTATAGGGTTGTCCTGATTATCTTTGCTTTTAAAAGCGAATTCACCTTGTGGCAAATCCCATCTCATACCGAATTTGGTCAGAATCTGTACCTGATCACGGGGAATACCCCGGATAGCCTCTCCAACAATCCGCTCACTCTCGCCTTGTCCATAAATCGGTGCTGTATCGATAGAAGTCACTCCACCATCGTAGGCCGCTTTTATGGCTTTTACAGCTTCGTCACGATTCGATTTTCCCCACATCCATCCTCCGGCAGCCCAAGAGCCGAAGGTGATAGCGGATAAGGTCAAGTCAGTATGGGCTAATATTCTATATTCCATAATAGTTTTATCATCGATTGAAAACCCTTAAAATACGAAATAACCACCTCAGGAGTTACAACTTATATTTCATCACAATCTCACATTGTTCCCCTTCATCCAAAGCCAGATGGATAAAACCATTCTGAATATCACACTGTTGCCGGTCTACTTCTACCCGTTTCACTTGCTCCGGAATTTTCAACTTAAAAGCAGATTTTACCCTGGAATGTAAAGTCAGCTTCTCCAGCCGGCCGGCTTTCCAACTTGCATCGACGACACCTCCCCCACGTACACACAAGCCTTTAAAACTCCCCTCTTTCCAGACAGCAGGCAGAGCAGGCAAAACCTCGATAAATCCCTGCTGGCTCTGAATCAACATCTCGGCAATACCGGCACAACCGCCTAAATTACCATCGATCTGAAAAGGCGGATGGGCACAAAACAAATTGGGATAAGTTCCCCCGCCGGTATAATCTACTTTACCGCCGGTAACCACCGGTTTCAATAAATTTTTAAGCAATTCCAAAGCTTTGTCTCCCTCTTGCAACCTGGCCCAGAAATTTATTTTCCAAGCCATCGACCAACCGGTACCTCCATCTCCACGCCGTTGAAGTGTCTTACGGGCAGCTTCGGCCAATTCCGGGGTTTTGGCCAGGGATATCTGATTCGAAGGATACAAACCGAACAGATGGGAGACATGACGATGCCGGGGATCCACTTCCTCATAGTCTTCAAGCCATTCCTGCAAATATCCCCCTTTCGGACTGATTTGCATCGGCGGTAATTTATCCAACGCTTTCTCCAAAGAATCCGCAAATGCAGCATCTATCTCTAATAAGCGGGCAGCCTGTATTGTATTAGAAAATAACTCCCTGATAATCTGAGTATCCATAGCCGGCCCCATACAAACACTGACTTCCTTTCGGGTACCAGGCATATAAAAAGCATTTTCAGGCGAAGAGGAAGGGGCTGTAACCAGCCACCCCTGTGTAGGTTCCTCGATCATAGAAGAAAGGAAAAAACGGGAGGCTCCGCTTAACACGGGATAGACCTCCCTGAGGTACTCCTGATCGAGTGTGAAAGCATAATGTTCCCACAAATGCTCACAAAGCCAGGCCCCGCCGGTATTCGTGGCTCCCCAGGAAGCATGTTCTCCCGGAGCAGTAAAACGCCAGGGATTCGTCATCATATGAGCCACCCAGCCCTGAGCTCCATAAAAAGAATGAGCGGTGACCTCACCCGAAGTCACCAAATCCTTTACCAGATTTTTCAACGGAGTATGCAATTCCGATAAATTGACGATCTCTACCGGCCAATAATTCATTTGCAAATTGATATTCAGGTGATAATCGCCATTCCAAGGGGTTTGTACACTATTCGCCCACAATCCCTGCAAATTCAAAGGAAACGAATTTTCCCGCGTACCACTGATCAACAAATACCGGCCGTACTGAAAATACAAAGCGACCAAACCGGGATCTTCTTGTTCCTGAAAACGGGCCAAGCGCTGATCGGTAGGCAAAATATCCTGCGGAGTTCCTAAATCCAATTCCACGCGGTTGTATTTATATCGCCAGGCAGAATCATGCCGCTCCAACAAATAACCATAATCCATATTACCGGCAATCTGCATCAATTTTTCGACCCGCTCCGGGTAATCTGCCGCCCAAAGACTTGTCCCGGCGGACACCAGGACATAAGCCGTCGTCGCTTCTTTGACATGTATACAAGCCGAATCAGCCACTTGCCGGCCATCTGCAGTCCATACTTTCAGCTGCACCATATATTTCGTTCCGGCCTTCCCTTTCCCGTTATCCAATTGTCCTTCCATATAAACCACCCCATCATTAGCATAACAAGTGTAATTTTCAGGTCGGTCGATAGCAACATCAAAATCCAGCATTCCTTTCCGGTCGGCAGTCAACTTCATGATCATCACATCTTCTGTCTGGGAAACGAAATATTCCCGCCGGTATTTCACCTTACCTTTCCGGAAACAGGTCCAAGCCAAAGCTTTGTCCAAAGATAATCCTCTCTCATAAGCGGAATAACCGACATCGCTACTATCCGGGAAATGATATTGTAAATGCAGATTACCTAACAATTGAAAAGCGCCGTAAGGAGCGTTCGCCCCCTGTCCGAAAGCCGATCCTTGTCCTCCGCAAGCAAAGTGTTTATACATCAGTTCCTGGGCCTCATCGTTTTTTCCTTCCAATAACAGCCGGCGAATCTCAGGCAGATACTTCAAAGCTTCGGGATTACGAGTATCCTGAAAACTACCGGACCACATCGTAATATCGTTCAGGACGATAGTCTCCTGAACGACTCCCCCATCGGGCATCATCCCCAAACGTCCGTTTCCCAAAGGCAAAGTTTCCTCCCACCGCTCAGCCGGACGGGTATACCACAATTTAAGATCCGGTCGGGGCTGACAAGAACATACCGAGTAGATAAATCCCAACCAGACCGCCCATTGTACGAAAGTCATGTGTTTCATCTGTTCTGATTTAGCCGTTCCTAAGAATAGACAAATATATTTAATAAACGGTATTTATGTACATGTTTACACTAAATGTACGTTTAAATGCAAATATGTATATAACGGCCTCATAAAAAAAGCTATCCGAATCAGCTGATTTCGGATAGCTTTTGGGGAGGTCAATTCTATTCTCAAAAACGATAGGCCAAACCCAAAGAAGCAGAAACGGCATTCGATTCGTATTTCCCGGAAAACTTACCGCCGGGACTATATTTGTCCGGGTAAGAGCCATGCCGGCTGACTCCCTGTATATACAAAAAGGCAAAATCGATCTGCAAATTCCGGTAAGGTTCGAAAGAACACCCTGTCGAAATACCGATTTTTCCCATACCGGGAGTTTCCGGATTGTAATTATTTTTCCGGATCGGACTTTGATCATAGTATAATCCCAAACGAACATCCAACCGGTCTGTCGCCATATACTGGGCCCCGATCCGGTAGATCATCGTATTTTTATAATTTTTCTCTGCTTTTATATCCTCGATTTTCAATACTTTCTCATTGAAAACAACATTTAATGAATCGTAAGCACTCCAACCGACAAACTGCAAATCCAAAGCCAGTTCCCAACGATCGGTCGGCCGGTAACTAACCCCGAAAGTCGTATTCGAAGGCAAAGGCAACTGAGCATGAAAAGTCCCCTTATCCAAAGGAGGTATTTGTCCTGTTGCATCCAGCAGATCTTTTATCTTCTCACTGGCATAATCCAATTCCGCCGTCCCTTCTTTTACTTTCATCCGGACCCGGGAACGGTAAGAAAGACCTAAAGTCACTTTATCGCAAACATCATACATCACTCCGATATGATAGCCCAGTTTCACTTTCGATTTTCCATCCAAAGTGGCAGACACGGGTACAACATCCTGATAATCGGCACCCAGAATCGGCACCAAAGCTCCGACAGGCAATAAAGCTCTGGAAAGATTTACATTTCCCATAGCGATCTGTAAACCGACTCCAACACTCAGATTATCCAGAATTTTATACGAAAGAGTGGGCTGTATGATATATGATTTCAAGGTGATATCCTGAATCAGATGAGCTCCTTTCCAGGCTTGGGGCCATTTTAAAGAATTTCCATAAGGAGTAGTCAAAGAAATTCCGGCTGCCAGGTTATCATAAATCCGATATCCGACATAGGCATATACAGGTGTCCCTACCGAATTATCTGTCTTTGCAGAATAATCTCCGTTTTTGTACCTGGCATTTGAAAAAATACCGGATATCCCCACCGACATATCCATATGCCCATTGAGATACACCAAGCCTGCCGGATTGAAATGCATACTTTCGGCTCCTAATTTCATACCTGTCCCGACATGTCCCATTCCCGTCTGCTTTGTACTCAAAACGTTTACCTGATATCCTTCGGCAAATGCGGACGATAAGGTAACACTGGCCAGTAAGGATAAGAATAATTTCTTCATAAAAATTAATTTTCGTTCATAAAAGGTTGTCCTGTAACACATTGCAAACAACCATCAAAATTTCAGAACGGCAAAAATAAATACTTTCTTTCCCGTTTGTTTCTACTTTACGGTATGTACCCCATATAAAGTTACAGGAATTCCGGGACAAAAGGTCCGTCCCAAAATCCCAAAAAAGTTGTATTTTTACACAGAATTTAAACGATCGGAAATGTTGGAATTTGAATTGACAGAAGATTATATCGAGCTGATCAAGCTGCTGAAAGTATTACAAATTGCCGAAAACGGGGCAATGGCAAAAACATTGGTGGAAAATGGAGAAGTGGTTCGTAATGGCGAACCGGAAAGCCGGAAACGGGCCAAAATCCGAAAAGGCGAGGTAATCAAAGTACTGGGCCAGACGATCAAAGTCATCTGATCCGGCGTCAATACATTTCAAGCATTCCTTTTATCGCTTCCAGATAATATTCTTTCCATCCCCCGGTGATCTCTTCGTACACATCTTCGGGGATATGGGTATGAGTCAAACCGACCAAAGTCCTGGCTCCCTCTTTTTTCAGGGTAATGCGGACGATAGATTGTTTTTCCTGCTCACCGAAAAACCATTCCTGTACCAACAGCTTACCGGGAACAACTTCCAGGTTAACACCTGTAATATCCCCTTCCCAAAGTGAAAACACATAACCTTCTTCAGCTTTCATATCAGCGGGATAGCCACTCCACAATTCAATCTGAAAAGGATTGGTCAATGCAGCGAAAACCTCTTCGGGATCGGCAGTGATCTCCATCTTGTATTCGAAATCCATATTTTTATTATTTGCTGACAAAGATATATCTTCTTATGTCAATTCCAGCTTCTCTTCCCCTCTTTTTCCACGCCTATCTGAATAACTTTCTGAAAATCTGAAGGGCACATTCCAAAGATTCGGCAACGGGTAAGTTCAATTCTGCCAGCAATTTATTGGCCGCAGACAAGATATCTATTTTCGAATAACAACTTTCATGCACAAAATTCAGATATTTCAACACACGGAAAGCATTGAAATTATCGAAAAACCGTTTCATAAATTGCTCTACAGAAGCACAGTTTGCATTGATCTCCGCCAAGACTGCAATTCCATTCATTTGGGATAAAAAAAGCCGGATATCCTTCGTCTGCTGTTGAAAATAGCCCGAAACACCAGCTTCATCCACTTTATAAAGGGTAGAAATTCCCTGAAAAAAACATTTTAAATCCCGAAAAGCCTGTGGGTGATATACCCGAAAATGTCCGGACTCCTGAACGATCTGCCGGACCGCCTGCCCGGTTCCAAAAGGGGTACGCCCCGAGAATCGCGGAGAAGGATATACCTGCGTCGACTGTAAGGTTGCATATCTACCGGTAGCGATCAATTTCTGCAAAAAATAAAAATCCTCTCCAGCCTGTCTTTTATTCATTCCTCCCTGAGCCACATAATCCAACGTCCTTACAGCAAAAGCCGATCCTATACAATGGTAGGCATGGGGATGACCGGTATACTCCAATGCCAAACGATAATACCTCAGATACAATTCGTATTTCATTATCGCCTCACGGGCCTGAACTGTCATACCGGCTTCTTCGAGACGGTGAGCATAAGCAATAGAAACGCCGGCCACAGATTTTTCCTGAAAATAACGGACCACCTCCTCCAAATAATTCGGTTCGACCCAAGTGTCAGCATCCAAAGAAAGAATAGGAGCATCGATTCGCCCGTTTCGGTAAAAAAAGGCAGCCGATAAATCCATAGCTATTTTCCGGGCCAATCCCACTCCGGCATATTTTGCAGGTAAATCGAATGCTTCGACCACTTCGAAGCGAAGCCGGTCGGTCTGTCTATCCCGAACATATCGTTTCAAAGTGTCAGACAACCCGATATTCCGGGTCTTTATTTCCTGCGGGCAAACTTCACTATGGTTCACTACAATCAAAACACCCGCCTTGATATTCATCACCGAACAACAGCAAAGTGAATCCAGGGTAGCAAAAATATCCGGATCGTTGAAAACGGGGATAATAACAATCACAGCAGTATCTGCCTCAAAAGAAAGCTGACGAGAGACCGGATTCCGACTGAAATAACGTTCAAATACCTTCATAAGCATAAACTGCTCCGATGGTTAACCCTTACCTATAAAAAAAGGCTGATCACTCAGCCTTTTCAAAAATCTTCTGTCATTTTATTTCTGACTATCGCCCTTTTTGTAATTGGCATTCAAGCGATCGACAATCTCTTTCGTGATATCGAAACCATCCTCGGCATATAAAACATTTCCACCCAACTGAGTACTCAATACAATACTGAATCCTTTCTCTTTGTTGTACTCTTTCAAGAAATTAGTGATTTCGTCAAAAAGCTGTTTGTTCAGTTCGCTTTGCTCTCTGGAAGCTTTATCCATCATCTCCTGTTGTAAGCGGCGGAAATTTTCTTGTTTCACCAACAATTGATCTCTGGCTTCTATCGCCCGGGCTTCGGAAATAAAACCGTTATTTTGCAATTTCCGTTGGAATTCGGTTCCTTCCTGATCGATTGCTTTCGCTTTTATATTCAATTCTGTCCTGCGATCTTCCTGTTTTTTCAGAAAAGCCTCGTTCAATTCGACTGCCAGCTGATAATTATTCAAAAGTGTATCCGTGTTGATATATACAATTTTTGTTGCATCGGCAGTACCGGCAACTTTACTGGTCATTGCAGTTTCCGGTGACTTATGGCCAGAAAAGTACAATACATAAAGTACAATCACTGCAACGAACAACACAACATTCAATACAATGGACAAATTCTTCATAAAATCATAACTTTATTAATACTAAATACTTGCCTATCTTTATTTTTCTCCGGTTAGCCCAACAAGGAAAAATTACAGACACAATAGCACTACAAAGATATATTTATCTTGAATCAATTATCTTGCTTTTCCTTTTTTTTCAAATAATAAATCTTCTTTAACAGATCGATTTCATTAGGATTGAGCCATTCTTTCTGATTTTTTACCCGCCGTCTCATTCGGAGCATTTTATAGGCATCGACCGACTGTGTACCGACTCCGATACCGACATCAACATGCCCTTTCATCTCGACACTCCGGGCATATTCGTTGAGCATCATCCGTTGATTCATATCGGCATCCATATAGTCTACAGGCGCATAAGCCTGCTTCAATATGCCGGTCATATTATTACGGGCATTGATCAGATTTTGTCTTTGCACCTCTCCCCACCGGCGTAAAATCAAAGCTTCTGATAATTGTAAGGTATCGGGAGACAGAAAAACCCCCATCATGTACCGATCTTCGAGCAAAGTATCGGGCATGACAACAGTACAAGGTTTATAGCCGACAAAAGTAAAGCGGACGGTATCTTTACGACCGATTTTCAACACAAAGCATCCCATTTGATCGGAAATAGTTGCTTTACCTTCACCATAACGACAAGTCACATTAGGAAGTGTCTGTGAATCCTGAGTGTCGAAGACTACTCCGGAAAATACAACACTATCCGAAACGACGACCCTCTGTGCACAAACAATTGGAGAAAGAAAAATAAAGAATAAAACGATAAAATTAATTTTTACCATGTTCCTTAGCAATCTCGGTATGCTGTAAAATATTCAAGAGTAGTTCCCGAGCCCGGAACAATTGAGCTTTCACCGTCCCCAGAGGAATAGCCAGGGTATCGGCGATTTCTTCATATGAAAATTCGTCGAAATAGCGTAATTCGATTAACCGGCGATATCTTCCTTTCAAAAGAGCGACCTTTTCCCGCATAAAATCGGCACGTTGCTGACGAATCGCTTCTTCATCCGGCGTTCTGACATCAGCTGGAATACTATTGATATACCCTCTGTCTTCAGGATTGATATCGTCGACATCCAAAGACACAGTCTGCGCCTTTCTTTTCCGGATAAAATCGATCGTATTATTCGAAGCAATCTTAAACAGCCAGGTGCTGAAAGCAAATTGTGGAGAATAATAGTTCAAACTGGCAAATGCCTTCTCGAAAGCCTCGAACATCAAGTCTTCGGCATCAGTCCGATTGTTTACCATTTTAAGGATCATAAAATATACAGAATCCTTGTAACGCTTAAAAAGTTCCCCATAAGCTTTCTCATCTCCGGCAATTGCGTTACGAACTATCTTATAGTCGTATAAAGCTTTTTCAGATAAGTTGTTAGTTATCTCCATTTCTTTGCAGTAAATATTGAATAAAAATTATAATACCATTGAAATATAAAACCCAAGGTATTTACAGTGAACGAAGTTAAGAATAATTTCCTTTGCCCCAGATGTTTTAATACCACATTTATTACTATAAAATCTATTAAAAATGTTAATATTATAATTCCGGCACTGTATTCACGTAATGTTCCTTGTATAATAAAATAAAATGCCGACAAATAAACGATACTTTCAACGATAAAGTCGACATCGCTACTCAAACGCACAGCCAATGGCCACCGACGTTTCGTAGCATAATAATAAGAATAATCATCTTTCCAGGCTTTTTTCCGCTCGTCACAGATCATCACCCGGGTATCGGGGTCTTTTACCACTTTGACCGTTCCTTTTTTAGCCATATCTTTTACGATTTCTGTATCGTAACCGATATATTCCTGGGTATTAGCGGTAAACCCTCTTTTCTCCAGATAGTATTTTTTCCGGTATCCCATATTATTACCATTTCCGACCACCTGTAGTCCCCGTCTATTCAGCACCATCGTCTTCCAGAACCACAAGAACCGGAAATAACACCTGAATTTTCCTCCCGCACCGTCTACCGGATAATTGGAGTATCCGATCACGACCGCCGTATCGGGCGTAAAATAAGAAGCCATCGCATGCAGCCATCGCCCGGATCCGGGCTTACAATTAATTTCAGAAAAAAGCAACACATCATATTGTGCCGCGAGGACACCTATATTAATAGCAATCTTCTTCGTACGCCGGAATTTCGTTTCAGGAAAAATCCGGGTAGTCTTCAAATGCGGGTATTTCTGTTGCAAATCGGATAAAACATCCTGCGTCTCATCCTCGGAACATTCGTCTACGACAATCACTTCATATTTCGGATATTCTTGGGTCAGAAATGCTTCAAGATTCTGTTTCAATAGCTCGGCCTTATTCGAACAGGTAATAATTACCGAAACTCCTTCCTCGGGTTCTACAGTTGCCGGTCTTTTTTTAGTGGTAAGTACCGTACTGCGTAAAATGATCATAATCAAATGGGCAAAAAAAAGGAGGATCAACAACAGGAATAACCAACCATTATAGCCTAATCCTACCCAAAAATCAACAAAATTATTCATTTCAAATTAAAAAATCATAAACCTCTATAAAGCCATAAAGCGCTTTATTACATCCTTTTCTAAATACATTCAAAAAAAAATCACACAAATATAGTCACTTATTGACGATTTATTTTGCGGCAGAGTCAACCAGCAAGTGCAACATTAGGAAATATTTTTGAAGAAACATTCAGCGGAGGTATGAAAATTGAGTTT
>NZ_LARL01000088.1:0-12529 GCF_000980295.1 Odoribacter sp. N54.MGS-14
ATCGATTAACAAATTGGCTTGCAACACCTTGGAATATAAAGCATATACCTCTTCCCCCACAGAATAAAGATCATTTTCCTGAAGGGCAAAGACACTTCTGCCGTTTATAATTTCCGACAACACCTGCTACCATTCACTTTCGGCCAGTAAGCCCGAATGAACGTATTTGACAGATAATGCTCCATCGGTTATCAGGACAGTAGGAGTACTCGATATGCCCAACATCTGAGCCAATCTGAATTGTTCCCTGATATCCACTTTACTAAAAACAAACCGGTCAGTGATCTTTTCCTCAAAAGTCCCCGAAGCTCGAAGTACATGATAAAAAAAGTTACAGAACCGGCAATCCTCCATCCCGATAATAATGACCAGATATTTATTTTCATTCCGGCATTTTTCCGTTAAGGATGTTAAATCATACTTCTCATAAGGACTCTCCGAAACAGAACAGCCGACAAGTATCTGAAACAAATACAGGCATAATATTCCGACCTTTGTATTCATAGTTACTTCATTCAATTTTCGTACCTTATTCGTTAGTAAGACTAAAAAAAATAAAAATGGGTGAATCCATTTCTATTTTTCGGTCAGACTAATTGAAATTAAATCAAATTCTATTCACCCATTTTTCAAATTATTAAGTCTTACTAACAAACATAATGCAAAAATCAAGATTTGCAAATCATCGCATTTTTATTTTATTCACTTTTAAATTTCATTGATTATGAAAACACCTTTATTAAAAAATCTGAAATTATGGATTTTGGCCGGAATTACCGGTTTATCTTTTTTATCCAGTATGACTGTTTCTGGAAACGAGGATTATTATCCTTGTTATAAAGAGGGTACGATTACCTGGACAGGAAAGGAATGTATATGTGTACAGGGATATACAGGAAAATGTTGTGAGGTGGACCAAATGACAAATGAGTCGAAGGCTAAATGTAGCCTGCAATAATTTCTCGATTGGTATCTTCGACACCGACTTTCTATTCCGATTTCGGTTTTTATACCGGAAGACCGATTCGTCCGGAACGGTCAGTGAAAGAAAGAGCCAGCCGACCGACAAAAACGACGGGGTCTCCGAACACGAACACCGAAGACGAATAAATAACAAAATAATTGTTCGTTTAATTGGTGATAATATTTCTAATATTAATTTGTTTAAGGAAAAAATTATTTTTCTGATTATTAAGCGTATAGAACTAAAGGAGCAGAAGAATTCCAAAGTAAGTATACAGCAAAATTAATCGAACGATAATCTTTTTCCAATTCGCTCCTCAATGTTCTCAGTCCATTCCGGAGTAGAGTCTTCAATGTATTGACGGATATATTCAGTTCGGCTGCGGCATCCTTATATTTCATTTCTTCGAGCAGGATCCGGGTAACGACAGCCCGGGTCTGAACGGGTAATTTCGAAATAGCCCGATTGATTCTGTCGGCCACTTCGGAATCCATTTCCAGTGCTGTTTCTACTGCAATATTTGCTTCGGGAGGCATATCTCTGCGCCGATTCCATACATCTTTACGATGTTCATACGTGTAGCAAGCATTCCGGACAGAAGTAAAAAGATAAGAAGAAAGTGCCGGAGGAAGTAGTTTTTCCAAATAGTCGTCTGTCCACAACCGGATAAAAAAGTCCTGTACAATATCCTCTGCTGTAGAAAGAGAATGGACAAATTCATCCGCAAAGAGCACCAAAGGCCGGTAATACCGCCTGAACAGCACTTGTATCCCTTGCTTACGGTCAATCTTAAAGCACTGAAGTATGTCTGCATCCGAAATCATAACCACCATAGAAACGTTTGTACAAATATACGACATTTCGGATACATTAACACTTCAGTGGCTTAACTTTCCCGATTACTGCCTCCAGCGATATCCAACAGTTCGGAAGTAATCCCTTGTTGTCTCAATTTATTATACTCCAGCTGCAACTTACCTAATAATTTCACGGCATTATCATTAGCCATCTGCATCGCCAGAATACGGGCAGCCTGTTCGGAAGTTTTATTTTCCATCAACAGATCGTACATCAAAGCATGCATCATCAGGGGATACAACATGGTTAATATTTGTTCACATCCGGGTTCATAAATATACCATGGACCGACCCGATCTGTGGTTTCTATTTTTTCTTCCGGTTCTACAGCAACCGGCAAAAAAGAACGTAACCGCACGATTTGTACGCCCATACTTTTATAATGTGCATAAACAACTCCAACCTGATCGTATTTCCCTTTCAAAAAATCTTCCATCAGTTCATCCGCCAATTCCCGGGTAGCCGCCATATAGTCTTTCTTTTCAAAAGCTTCGGGATGTCGGGCCAGGCGAATGCCCTTTATCCGTTTCACTTCAGCCAGTATTTTTTTTCCGACCGGAAAAACGGTAATTTCCCGGATACCCCGTTTTTGATAAGCCTGTACTTCCTCCACCAATTTTTTATATAAATTGATATTGAAAGCTCCGCACAATCCATCGTCGGAAGCAAAAATAACAATAGCCACCTTCTTTACCTGGCGTTTCACTGTCAATGGCGACTGAAACTCACAACCGGATCTTTCAATATGGGCATATATTTCCCATAACTTCCGGCGATAAGGCTCGGCCTGAAGCAACTTGTTCTCGGCCTTTCTCAACCGGGCAGAAGAAATCATCTTCATTGCTCCGGTAATTTTCTGAGAGGAATGGACAGAATTGATCCTTCCTTTCAGTTCACGCATCGTTGCCATTCTTCTCTTTTTTACTTATCTACAAATTCTTCGGTTTGTTTCACGGGTGCAGCAAATTTATCGGCTACTTCCTTAGCCACTTCCTCCAACAAAGCAGCGACGACTTCGTCCAGATGTCCGACCTTCAATTCATCCAACACCTCTTTCCGGTAACGTACCCGAAGAATATCGAGAAAATATTTCTCAAAATCGCCGACATGTTTTAAAGGTACCCGTTGTAACAATCCCTGGGTTCCGCAATAAATAATAGCAATCTCTTCTTCTACAGGCATCGGGGCATATTGAGGTTGTACCAATAGGCGGGCATTTTTTTGTCCTTTATCGATTACCATCTGAGTGACCGGATCCAAATCTCCTCCGAATTTGGAGAACGACTCGAGTTCCCGGTATTGAGCCTGATCGATTTTTAAGGTTCCGGCAATTTTTTTCATCGCTTTCACCTGAGCATTTCCTCCTACCCGCGATACTGAAACACCTACATTGATTGCCGGCCGGACTCCTTCGTTAAACAGAGAAGTTTCGAGGAATATCTGACCATCCGTAATCGAGATGACATTCGTCGGAATGTATGCCGACACATCGCCGGCCTGAGTCTCGATAATCGGTAAAGCGGTCAGTGATCCTCCGCCTTTGATCACCGGTTTCAACGGTTCGGGCAGGTCGTTCATCGTCGAAGCCACCTCATCATTGGATATAATCTTGGCCGCCCGTTCAAGCAAACGGGAGTGCAAATAAAAGATATCCCCCGGATAAGCCTCTCTACCCGAAGGTCTGCGCAAAATCAAAGAGATTTCCCGATAAGCTACAGCCTGCTTCGACAAATCATCGTATACGACCAGCGCATGCCTCCCGCTATCCCGGAAATATTCTCCGATCGTCGCTCCGGCAAAAGGTGCATAATAACGCATGGCAGCCGAATCGGACGCATTGGCAGCCAATACTACCGTGTAGTCCATCGCTCCGTGAGTTTTCAATACGTTGACCAAGGCTGCCACAGAAGAAGCTTTCTGACCGACAGCGACATAAATACAATAAACCGGTTTACCCTGCCGGTAATTTTCACGTTGATTCAATATGGTATCGATAGCGATAGCCGTTTTTCCGGTTTGCCGGTCACCGATAATCAGTTCCCGTTGTCCCCTTCCGATAGGTACCATCGAATCCACCGCTTTAATCCCTGTCTGCAAAGGTTCTTTAACAGGCTGCCGATAAATTACCCCGGGAGCCTTTCTTTCCAAAGGCAGTTCCAACAGATCGCCGGTAATCGGCCCTGCCCCGTCGATGGGTTCTCCCAATGTATCGATTACCCGTCCCAACAATCCTTCTCCCACATGAATAGAAGCAATATGCCCGGTGCGTTTAGCCGTAAAATTCTCTTTCACACGATCTCCCAAATTCAAAAGCACGACTCCCACCTGATCTTCTTCGAGGTTCATGGCTACTCCCCTTACCCCATTTTCAAATTCGATCAGTTCGCCGGAAGTCACATTGTCCAGCCCGAATACATTGGCTACGCCATCTCCTACCTCCAATACAGTTCCAATTTCTTCAAATTCAGCTTTCAAATCAACGTTATCCAGTTGTTGCTGAAGAATATCTGATGTTTCACTTGGTTTTATCATAATCTAATCATTTATACTTATCCTCTCCTATTTCAATTGCTTTGCGATTTTTTTCAACTCTCCGCCTACTGAATAATCGAGCTGCATGGAATTTACCCGGAGTACAAAGCCCCCGATAATAGCCGGATCTACCTTTTCGACAAATTCGATCTGTCTGGAAGTCCGGTCCGTTACCAGTTTTTTTATCCGGTCCAGCGTCTCCTGCTTCAAAGCAACCGCCGTGATAATCTTTATTCGTCCGATCTGGTACACCTTCCGGTATAACTTCTGGTACATCAGACAAATAGAGCGGATATACATCTCGCGGTGATTTTTTATCAGCAAACGGATTCCCCGCAGATACAACGTTCCGGGTTCGATCCCGATAGCGATCGTCAACAATTGTTCTTTATCCCGGGGAGACAATATCGGATTCAGTAATGCCTTATGTAAATCGGGATGGGAAATATAATTTTGTTCGAAGGTCTTCATTTTTTGATATACCTCTTCCGCAGCATTATATTTCTGTGCTACTTTCAGCATAGCCAAAGCGTATCTCCGTGCTATTAAACCTTCATCCATATCATTACAGTTTCTGAGCTGATTCCAGCTCATCCAACATTCGATCCACCAATTCTACCTGAGCAGTATCTTTCGACAAATCTTTTCTCAATACTTTCTCCGCGATCTCGAGTGACAAACGGCTCACCTGTCGCCTCATTTGTTTTTCGGCCTCCCGTTTAGCCTGTTCCATAGAAGCTTTTGCCTCTTCCATCATCTTCCGGACTTCATCGGCAGCTTCTTTTTTTGCGTTCTCGATCATCTCCCGTTTCATCCGTTCGGTTTCCTGTAAAGCAGCCAATTGTTTTCTATGGGCTTCGGCCAGCATCTCTTCCACTTTTGTTTCCACTTCGTCCAGCCGTTGTTTTGCCTCGCGGGTAAATTTCACCCCACTATCGATAAAATCCGCTCTTTGTTCTATACTTCGGATAATCACGGGCCAGGCATATTTAGCCAGGATAGCCAGAATGATCAGAAAGACCACCAGCATCCAGAATACCAACCCGATCTCCGGTTTAAAGAGTCCCATAAACGATTATATAAACAAGGCCAACAAACATACAATGATAGCAAACAAAGCGACTCCTTCAATCAAAGCAGCGATCACGATCATATTCGTACGAATATTCCCGGTCTGCTCGGGTTGGCGGGCAATAGCGTCCATGGCATTCGCCCCGATCTTCCCAATACCTATACCTGCACCGATAGCAGCTAACCCTGCGCCGATGGCAGCACCCACTTTTGCCAGACTCATTCCGGCAGCGACCTGTAATAAAATCATACTTAACATAGCTTTTCAATTTTAAAATTATTCTATTTTATATTATTTTACTTTGTTCATTTCTCATGCCGGGCCCCGGTTCCCGCAGGTCTTGCCAAAGAAATAAAAATGGCAGACAACAACATAAATACATAAGCCTGTATGAAGCAAATCAACAAATCGATAAATCCCATAAATACAGCAAACACAACGGCAATCACGGTCGAAGTCCCCATAATCACAGGTCCCATCGCTGCAAAAATGAAAATCAGGGAAATCAGAACCAAAGTAATCAAATGTCCACCGAGCATATTGGCAAACAACCGGATCATCAAAGCAATCGGTTTGGTAAACACACCGAAAATCTCAATGACAGGCATCATCGGAACCGGACATTTCAACCAGGTCGGCACTTCGGGCCAAAAAATATCTTTCCAATATCCCTTACGTCCTGAAAAGTTGACTACGACAAAAGTACACACAGCCAACACTAAAGTGACAGACATATTTCCGGCCAGATTGGCACCTCCCGGAAAAATAACAATCAAGCCCATCAAATTCATCAAGAGAATAAAGAAAAATAAGGTCAGCAAATACGGTCCGAAACGCCGGGCATCTTTCCCTAAAATCGGTACAATCAACTCCTCATACAACATACCGACTCCAAATTCCATCATTCCTTTTACACGCCGCGGCGCTTCATACGGTTTCTTCTTATACCACCGGACCAATGGAAAGACGAGCCAACAAAGCAGTAAAGCACATATAAATAAAGCCAGTACATTTTTAGTGACCGAAAAATCCCAGGGCCGGTAAATATGGCCGGAAGCATCCCGGGCAATCACTTTTCCCTCGTATTCGCCCTCACCGGCAATATAAAAACCTTCATATTCCTGTCCTCCGGCTAATTTTGCAGAACTGAACACATGCCATGTTCCTTCTTCATCCCTGACAATCACGGGTAACGGGATATGCAAATTCCAGACATTCCATCCGTATTCATCTCCCAGATGTTCGAATATCGATTTTTGGGGATTGAATGATTCTGCTGCTGTTTCGTCTGCCTTTACCCATTGACCGGCCAGCAGGAATAGACTCAGTCCTAACAGATACCTGATTAATTTCATATTTTACTTCGTTTCAGAAATTACAAGCGTTGCCGGCTAATTAATACAAACGACAATCCGATTATCCAATACTTCGACAACTCCCGAATCGATCGTCAGTTGCTTTTCTTCTCCTCCTGTATCATAAACCACATTTCCATGCGTGAGTGTGGAAATCAGGGGGGCATGTTGTTCCAAGATAGTAAAAGTACCCAGGGAACCGGGTAAAGTCACCCGTTGTACATTCCCCTTAAACAATACTTTTTCTGCAGATATTATTTCCAGTCTCATAGTTATACAAATTACAAATTTCCAACCTAACAAGTCTCCAATTCTTCGCTTTCTTCCCGCCTATAACCTGCCTATAGCTTTTTGCCTTTCACTTTACCGCCTCTTTCATCATCTTCTTCCCTTTTTCGATCACATCCTCGATGGTTCCGGCATTCATAAAAGCCTGCTCGGGATACTCGTCCATTTCTCCGCTGAGAATCATTTTAAAACCCCGGATCGTTTCTTCGAGAGGGACCATAACTCCCTGCAGTCCGGTAAATTGTTCTGCCACATGAAACGGTTGTGAGAGATAACGCTGAGCACGCCGGGCGCGGTTTACCACCAATTTATCACTATCCGAAAGTTCATCCACACCGAGAATTGCAATAATATCCTGCAATTCCTGATAATGCTGTAACAATTCGATGACCTGCTGGGCCGTATTATAATGTTCCTCCCCGACAATATTCGGATCGAGGACACGGGAAGAAGATTCCAGCGGATCCACTGCGGGATAAATACCCAGTTCGGTAATCTTCCGGCTCAGTACGGTTGTCGCATCCAGGAAATTGAAAGTCGTTGCCGGTGCGGGGTCCGTCAAGTCGTCGGCAGGTACATAAATAGCCTGTACCGAAGTGATGGAACCATATTTAGTAGAAGCGATCCGCTCCTGTAACTTCCCCATCTCAGAAGCCAGCGTCGGCTGATATCCAACAGCCGAAGGCATACGTCCCAACAAAGCCGACACTTCCGAACCCGCCTGAGTAAACCGGAAAATATTATCGATAAAAAACAGGATTTCCTTTCCTCCTTCGTTAGAATCCCGGAAAGACTCGGCTACTGTCAGTCCCGACAAAGCCACCCGTAAACGTGCTCCGGGGGGCTCGTTCATCTGTCCGAACACCAGGGTAGCTTGTGACTGACTCACCTGTTCCATATCCACGCTTTTCACGTCCCATTTCCCTTCATTCATCTCTTCCTGAAAACGTTCACCGTATTTCACTACTCCCGATTCGATCATTTCCCTCAGCAAATCGTTTCCTTCACGAGTCCGTTCACCGACTCCGGCAAACACGGAATATCCATTATGCCCTTTGGCAATGTTATTGATCAATTCCATGATCAACACCGTTTTCCCGACTCCGGCCCCACCGAACAAACCGATTTTTCCTCCTTTGGAATAGGGAGCCAATAAATCGATCACTTTGATACCGGTCAGCAAAAGCTCCTGAGTCGTCGTTAAATCTTCGAATCTCGGCGGTTCCCGATGAATAGATAACGTATCGGTATAATCCAGTTTTCCCAATTTATCGATGGCATCTCCGGTGACATTCAATAACCGTCCCTTGATTTGTTTTCCCACCGGCATCGTCAGTGTACGTCCCAAATCCCAGGCTTTCATGCCCCTGCGCAACCCATCGGTCGTATCCATCGCAACACAACGGACAGTATCTTCTCCGATATGCTGTTCAACCTCGATAATCAATTTTTCGCCATTATCCCGTTCTATCCGTAAGGCTTCATAAATAGGAGGCAAATCCTCTCCGCCATTTTCAAAAATGACATCCACAACAGGTCCGATCACCTGTGTTACATATCCAAACTTCTCTGCCATAATATTGATTTTCATTAATTATTTAACAATTTCCGAATCAGCCTTACCTCCCCTATTTATCCACTTGCGTGCATATCCCTTTTTGTCACCGATTCTCAGAACGAACTACACATACTTCACCTTCCCCTGATTTGTGTAGAACCAGGTTTTTCCTCTTTTAACGAGAATGCTAAATGATAAGTTTCTCTAAAAAGTACAAAAGAAAACTCTTGTCGTGCCAGACAGATAACATCCTCATCCATTCGGAGGCATACCACATCTGCAAACGCATAGGCACACGAATTTTCTGAGCACCGTGCAGAATTTTATAAGATAAAATATTCCAGCTTTGATCGCTCCCGGCCGATAAATCGATTTGAGTAACCGGATTCAAAGCCTTTAGAATCAGAAAATACGGAATGTGGTTGTTTTTTAAATCTGAAGACGAAACTTCTACCAGGACAGGCTCATTCACAATTTCTTCTTCGGCAGTATAATCTGTCAAGCTTTCTTCCCTATCGATTGCCGACCCCTTTGTCCACAAAAGAAGAAACAATACCCCATATATCAGTAGAAACTTCATCGCTTTCAAAAATAAACTATTTTTTCATCACTAACAACTAATAACAAAAATAATGCCACAAAAAAAACGGAATGTTCCTCCTTAGTTGCCCAACTTCCATTATCTTTGTATTGGAATTAACTTGGACACAGAATGTTAAAACAGTCCCAGAGATTAAACCATTAATTATTTATAAAAATCGTATCTTTGAAGCGAAATTTGAGTGATATAAATTATGAGATTTGACGAAGTAAATTTAGACGAGAACGTACTGCAGGGAATAGAAGCTATGAACTTTCAGGAGATGACTCCAGTGCAAGAACAGACCATTCCGGTCATATTAGAAGGGAAAGATATCATCGGATGCGCTCAGACCGGAACCGGTAAAACGGCAGCTTACACCTTACCTCTACTCAGCCGTTTAGTCGCAGAGGGTAACCCCGACAATCACATCCGTGCAGTCATCATGGTACCTACCCGGGAATTGGCCCAACAGATCGACATGCAATTCGAAGGTTTTTCTTATTTTCTCCCCATTTCGACGACCGTAGTCTACGGCGGAGGAGACGGGGCCGGATGGGATCAGCAAAAGAAGGGTTTATTAATGGGAGCAGATGTGGTGATCGCTACTCCGGGACGTTTATTGTCACACATTGCCAATAGTGGTATCGATCTTTCACAAGTCAGCTACTTCATTCTGGACGAAGCCGACCGGATGCTGGACATGGGTTTTTTCGACGATATCATGCAAATAGTCAAACAGATGCCGACCAAACGTCAAACAATTCTGTTTTCAGCAACTTTACCACCGAAAATCCGGCAGTTAGCCAAACAGATATTGAAAGATCCGGCAGAGATCAATATCGCCATTTCCAAACCGAACGAAGCGATTATCCAATCGGCTTATATCTGTTATGAGACGCAGAAAATGACTATCATCCAAGAGTTATTCAGTAAACCCAACCGCAAAAAAACCATCATATTCTCTTCTTCCAAACAAAAGGTAAAAGATCTGGCCTATTCTTTAAAGCGCATGAAACTCAATGTTGCAGCCATGCATTCCGATCTGGAACAGGAACAACGGGAAGCGGTAATGCTCGACTTTAAAAACGGGAAGACCGACATTTTAGTCGCAACCGATATTGTTGCCCGGGGCATCGATATCGACGACATCGGTTTGGTCATCAACTACGACGTTCCCCACGATCCGGAAGATTATATCCACCGCATCGGCCGTACAGCCCGGGCGAATGCGGATGGTGTAGCCATTACTTTCGTCTGCGAACCGGAACAGGGTAAATTTCATAAAATCGAAGAATTTATAGAAAAAGATATCTATAAAATTCCGTTACCACCGACTGTAGGTCCTGGCCCTGCCTACAACCCACAGGCATTCGAGCGCCGTCCGAGAGGAAAATTCAAAAACAATCGCCCGGGAAGGAAACGTCCTTATACCCGGAAGAAGAATTTCAATAAACCGGAAAATTAAAGAGAAGAGGAACGCTGATTGGCGCAACTTCGGTTCCGAAAACAAAATATAAATGGTGAACTTCAGCTCCGCCAATCAGTATCAGACAAGCCTCCCGATCATTCCGAATTCATGCCCGAACCTGGAGAAAAATTCCTCTGTCAACGGGCTCCGATAAAGGTAACTTTCATTTTAATCGGATCGGTCCCGGGAGTCAAAGGTGCGGACACATCGATCAGCAAATTGGCTTTTTTATCTTTTACCGTCCCGCTCACTGTTATATCGGCCTGAAGAACGCCATTCATAATCGGTACCTGAGATGCGCTACCGTTCACTTCTCCTTTATCGTTCACAGCAACATTTTTTATCTCCAGATCCCCCACAGGGACCGTGCCGAATTTAAAATCTTTCAGCTCGAGATTTATCCTATCTTTTCCTGCATCGACAATGGTAATCTTTTGTCCGGTCAGTGGATCACCGATCGGAGTCCCTGCCTCATCCGTCACCGTAATCGTTCCCGTATAGGTTCCTGCCACCGCTTCTTTCTTATCATCGTCGTCATCACTACAAGCTGTCATCCCTAAAAAGAATACAGCCATCATCAAAAAACAGAGTTTCTTTTTCATCGTCTTCTATTTAATTATTAAAAAAATATATACGCCGAAAAAAATAAAATGTTTTAAATCATCGAGCTAATTCCTACAACGTGAAATTTTTGCAAAGCTAATAACTAAAATAGCCGATTCTACCAACAGAACCGGCTAAGTTATATACAAAGAGAAGGGGGTTACCTTGTAATTTTCAGATCGTCGATCATCAAAATACTACCCGGAGCTCCTCTATATTGATCGCCTTCTTTACTTGATGTACAAATCAAAGCCAGTTTATACTGATTAGCTGCGTCGTATTCTTTGTCATTCATTTTTTCAAACGGTATTTCAAAATAAGTCCAATCCTCCTTTGCCGTTTTATCAGTAACTTCAGCTTTCAAAACAATATACTCAGAGGTATTGATATCAATACCAGTCAAGGTTACCTCTTTACCATCTTTTCCTTTTGCTTCATACAATAAAGCATAAATTGCAAATTCATCGGTCTGTCCCTCCACTACATTTCCATCTTTATCATAGAATTCTGCTCCCGGAGTATATTTATACCATCCTGAAAATTTAACCGGCTCTCCTACATAAGGAATACCGAACTGAGTTCCTTTCAAAGGATTTCCCATGGCACTACCCAAATCAAAACTTCCGAGGAATAAACTCCCTGCTGTGATATTCGGACACATACCTAAAACATAATCTATAAAGACAGCATCTGAAGAAGATAAAGTTTCTTTATATCTGAGCAGGTCTGCTTTTGAAGGTGTCAAATCTATCGTCTCCAATACAGCAGCTTTACCTGTTTTTCCTTCTTCTGACGATCTAACACACCAGCTGGGAATCACTATATCCTGAAAACCATCAACACTTTTCAAACCCTCTAATATGGAGTATACGATACCACTTCCTTCGTTCGTCGAAGCAAAAGAACCCTCCGGTTTCTCAAATCCATAGGTATTGTCTTTCTTCCATACTTCAAAATCCATATATTTTACCTTTCCAGCCTCACTAACCGTATATTTGTTTACCACAATTCCGTCTTCAGAGGTAACTGTATAAATAACAGGAGAAGAGAAATCCTGTTCAACATCCGCAGCAGGTGTTATTGTAGCTCCTTCAGAAATTGTGATTGTAGGTTTGAACTTATAATTCACTGTATTCTCCAGAGCATAAAACTCAATCGTTTTGTCAGCAATAATAACATCTGAAATACTATCACTATTGAAGATAAATTCTTTAATTAAAGCCTCTGAACTTTTATCAGCAGCCAGAC
>NZ_LARL01000084.1:0-11437 GCF_000980295.1 Odoribacter sp. N54.MGS-14
AACATTCCCTGCACCAGGCTGTGGTTATTCTGAAATAATGATTAGAAATCCAGGCATCGTCTTTGGCTGTTATATGTTGCATTAAGGTGTCATGAAAAGCCAGTCTGGCAGGTGCGATATCTTTGATGTCGATTCGGCCGTCTTTTACGATATCTACCGTATCGAACGGTAAATCCTGGAATAGATATTTTCTGTAGGCAGCCACCACTTTATCCGAAGATTCATACTCTTCGCGACTGACGCTTTTGTCTCCATCCTTATCGAAAATGGAATTTACCATAATCAGGATTCCTTCTCCGCTGTTTTGCCAACGGATGATGTCATACATATTCTCATTGGCATAACCATGTAAAAATAAAGCGTCGACTTTTACTTTCTTTCGTTCAGCGACCATCGAAGCGATGATTGTCCCTTCACTCATACCATACAGGATTATTCTACAATCTTTAAAACGCTTGTCTTTTTTTAGCACATGCACCATTCGCTCGACGTCTTCGGCTTCAGTCGACGGTGAATATTTTGCATATTTTGCCGAATCAATCCGGTCAAAACGGGGAGCTGTGTCGCCAACCTCTACGCCACGCCGGTTGTAAGAGAAAAAAGCAACTCCTTGAGAACAGAACCCTTCGGCCATAACATCATAAAAGTTGAATCCGGACCGTTTATTCAAATAAGTATTCGGCCCTGTCCCGTGAATGGCAAACACGATTGTTTTTACCGGCCCTTCCGGAAGACACAGGCGGGTCAATACCTTTTCTCCATCATTTAGGGTAATTGTTTTCATTTCCGGTTGAAAAGCCCATAGCGCAGAACTTATCATTAAAAAGAAAACCGAAAAAAGAAGATTCTTCATGGCACAGCATTTCGTTAGTCTTCAAAGATAATTTTTTTTTCGTTATATTGTAGTTTTATAATGTGATAAATTACCTGTAGAAATCGTTTTATTTATCGGTACAATAACCCTCCGATAAGAAATATCAGAGGAAAGGTAAGGAATTAATTAATTCTGACAAGGGAAAAAGTAACCCACTGCCCCGTCCCTGGGAGTCTATAAAAAACTCCCGAAAATTTTAATTTTCGGGAGTTTAATTTTTTGCTTTTTGAACTGGTGAACTCGGCGGGAGTCGAACCCACAACCTCTTGGGCCGTAACCAAGTGCTCTATCCATTAAGCTACGAGTCCGTGTCTTATCTCTAAAGCGGTGCAAAGATATGTACAAAAATAATACTGTGCAAGCTTTTTGTTGTTTTTTTTATGACAAAGTGATTTTTTGTAGAAGATATAACAAAGCAGGGGGAATCATTATTTTATTACTATTTTTGTCTGAGAATATTAGAAGTATGAAAAAGATTTTGAACAATCTCCTTCATCGTCTGAAGGAAGATTCACTGAATAAGCGTGTCGGGAACAGTACCAGGGAGGTAGAGTATAAGGAGAAGAGGGAGATAAAAACTTGTCTGGTGTTTTGGAGTGCCGATACCGATCAGAACAAATGGTTCCGGAAATTGGAATCCGATTTTGCCGGGGTGAAAATGGATAAACTGTGTTTTATTCCGGATGGGATCGAGATGCTGGAAACGGATGATTTGGTGGCGGTACGGAATGCTGATTTAGGATTCGGTGGCAAGATACGGAACGGGCGTTTGATCGCTATGCTGGGCTGTAAATATGATTTGTTTATCGACCTGAATAAGGAAACAACTGCATTAATCAAATTTGTATTACAACATACTCAGGCTTCTTGTATCGTAGGGATGAAAAAGGAGGGAGGAGTGGCCGATATTGTGATCGACGAAGTGACCGAACCTTTCGGCCTTGTAAATAAATTGAACGTAATATTATCGGGGATAAACAAATACTAACATGGACAGACTTATCGGTACAGGAGTGGCCTTGGTTACTCCATTCGACGAACAGCAACGAATAGACCGGGAATCTCTGTACCGTCTGGTGAATTATGTCATCGACGGTGGGGTGGATTTTTTGGTGGCATTGGGAACTACGGCAGAGACTGCGACTTTATCGGCCGACGAAAGAGCGGTGGTGGTACATACGATTCTCGAAGCCAATCAGGGGCGTCTTCCCGTGATTGCCGGTATCGGAGGGAATAATACGGCGGAGGTGATCCGTGAACTTCAAACGGCCACCTGGTTGAAAGCTTGTCAGGGTATACTGAGCATAACTCCTTGTTATAACAAACCGACTCAAAGGGGGCTTTACGAACATTTTAAAGCGATTGCCGCTGCTTCGCCGCTGCCTTTGTGTTTATACAATGTTCCGGGGAGGAGTGGGGTGAATATGGAAGCTGCGACTGTAGCGGCTTTGTCACACGATTGTCCCAACATTATCGCTGTGAAGGAAGCTTCCGGCCGTTTCGATCAGGCTACGGCTATTCTAAAATCCAAACGGGCCGGTTTCGCTGCTTTGTCCGGTGAAGATGCACTGTTGTTGCCTCTGATGTCACTGGGATTCGAAGGCGTGATCTCGGTGATTGCCAATGTACTTCCGAACGATTATGCTTGTCTGGTGAAAAGTGCATTGCAGGGAGATTATCCGACTGCCCGTCGCATCCATTTGGACAGGGCCGAACTTTGTAAAGCTTTATTTGAAGAAGGAAATCCGGCAGGCATAAAGGCTGCTTTACATGCTGCCGGCATTATTCGTCAAAATACCCTGCGTTTACCTTTAACTCCGGTGAGTGACGCTCTTTATAATAAAATCATCGGACTGTTGAAACTTCATTAATCGATATAACCTGGATGAGAACGGTCCTCCCGTTTTCTCAGGTTACGTTTGTATCGGTAAAAGGCGATTCCCAGAATAATCAGGATCGGTAAAAGGAAATTGATGTACTTCAACACTTCCCGGCTGGTGTCTCCGACAGGTTCCAGTACCGGGAAGGTGGTGAATTTATTTCGCAACTGAATCAGCCCGGAATTGTCTGCCAGCCATTCGATAGAGTTTAAAGCAAAAGTGATGTTGTCCGTATGGCCGTCGATAGCCGACTGGTTGATCAGGAAATCGGCATCGGTGATGGTGACGATGGCACTGTTGTTATCGTCGTTCGTCAGTAAGGCTGCGACGATATTGTGCGGACGGTTGAAATCGCGCTGGGTCCATTGCTTTTCCAGATCGAAACATACCGGAGCTTGCTGCACTCCCGAAATGGAGGAACTTTGTGCCAGAGGAGTGAAAATATAAGGCGTCGGGGTTTTGATCTGTTCTATACTGCTGGCAAACATGAGTAGCATCGACCGTAGGCCGTAAGTAATCGTATGCTTGCTGAAATTGGTGATCACCGGGCAATACGGGAAACTGACACTACGCTGGAATTTCAGATAACCGTATTGTTGTTCGAAATTACATACCCCGCAATTATTGTCGATGATAAAGTCGTTCCTGATTTTCAGTCCTTTTTTCTCGAGCATATCTTCCACGCCTGTGGAATTGATGTATCCATTGTTCGGATGATCCAACAGTCCGATTGCATGATTCAAAGCGATGAAAAGCCGTCCGCCTTTGGAAAGAAATTTTTCCAGTTGGGCGATTTCATAGGGGGAAAAGTTGTCTTTGGGATTGATCAGGCAGAGTACATTACAATCTTCATAAGTGTTCAGATTCAGATCTACAACCGTAATGTCCGTCAGATGAGATAGTTCGTCGACCAGTTCCGACATTAAGTTAAGGGTCGTTTCGCCGTGTCCGCGAACAAAACCGATCCGGGGTTTGATGGTATCGGAGGCTTGTTTCAACATCCGGGTAATTTCATATTCAATGGGTGTATTGAATGAAATGTTGGGGAGTACGGTCTTGTTGTTGCCGATATGAAATACAGCTCCGCAATAAATTTTCTGGATTTTCTCCAGATCCCTTTCCCGGATCTCGTTGAATGACGGGATAATTCCTTCCTGGGTCGCTTTAAATTCCTTTTCTGTGTTATCCGGGTAAATGGTGTTTATCGTAAAACTGACATTACTGAGAGATTTATATTCCTTCAGCAATGAACGGAATTCTTTTACCAGTTTTTTCGTATCCTGGGGCAGATCTTCGGTGACATAAAAATCGACAACAATGGGTTCGACGTTATTACGGATACTGGTCTTGCTGACTTTACTCAGGGAATAACGTTTGGTTTTGGTAAAATCCCAACGGAAAAAAATGAAAAAAGAGAAAATATTCACGAGTAATATTACTGTGAGAATGGATATAATATCTTTTATAATTTTCTTCATACAGATCGTGACATTGTAAAGATTGAAATATTAAAATCGGCTCTTACATATGAAAAACTTCGATAAAGCCAGAAAAACCGTGATGACCGATCCGAAATAAATAATATCCCGGGAATCCAGTATGCCTCTTGACAACGAATCAAAATGTTCTTCCATAGAGAGATAACTGAATAGATCTGCAAAAATGCCGGTCCCGATCTGTTCAGCAAACATGCCGAATAAAAATTGGAAACACAAACCGATACCGAGGCTGATGAAAAAAGCCGATACGGCAGTACGGGACAAGGAAGAGGAGAAGATGCCGATACAGATATAACATGCACTCATCTCGATCAGGCCCAGATAGCCTAAAAGGACTGCTCCATGATCCACCTCTCCTAAGAAAGAGAGCGTAATATAATAGGGTAGTGTCAGGGCCAAGGCCAGTGTCGTGATAATTAAATTGGAAAAGAATTTACTACAAAGCAGGTCGGCTGTTTTTATAGGCTTGGTCAGCATTAATTCGATCGTTCCGTTTCTTTTTTCGTCGGCAATACTTTTCATGGTGAGGGCTGGAATCAGAAAAAACTGTGTCCAGTTGATAATACCGAATACCTGCATCATATTGGCCTGTCCGATGTATAAAAGATTATTACTGGAAAGCCATGAAAAAAATCCGCAAACACAGAAAAACAGGGTATACCCGATATAGATACTCCATGAATTGAATGTTGTGGCTAATTCTTTATGAACGAGTATTTTAACCGTATTCATAACCATTTTAATTTTTAGTTACCTGGCGGAAGATATCTTCCAGACGAGTTTCCACGGGAGTCATTTCGCTGATATACCAGTTATTTTGGCAACAAATATCGAAAATCTTTTTCTCAATTTCAGTAGCCCGCTCACATTGGATCTCAAAATGATGCGGAGTGGAGGAAATGATGTTTTCCAGTTCCGGAATCAATGCCAGTTCGTTGTAGATATCTTCGTCTTCTCCGCCCTGAATACAAATCTTCAGTAGCTTACCTTTATCGGATTTGTTGCGCAGTTCGGCAGAAGTTCCGTCAGCGACGATTTTTCCTTTATTGATGATCAGCACCCGGTCACAGGTCGCTTCGATCTCTGCCAGGATATGTGAACTCATGATCACCGTTTTTTCCCTGCCGATATTTTTGATCAGTTCCCTGATTTCGACGATCTGATTCGGATCGAGTCCGGTGGTCGGTTCGTCGAGCAGCAATACCTCCGGATCATGGATCAACGCCTGGGCCAATCCTACCCGCTGGCGATAGCCTTTGGATAACTCCCGGATGGTTTTGTGTTTTTCATTGTCCAGGCCACACATCCGGATCATGTCCATGACTTTGGGGATGATCTTATATTTGGGAATATTGTGTACCCGGGCGATGAAATCCAGAAAATCGATCACATTCATCTCTTCATAGAGTGGATTGTGTTCGGGTAGATAACCGATGATTTGTTTAATTTTATAGGGGTTTTTATGGATGGAATATTTACCGATACGGATGTTTCCATAATCCGGAAATAGAAAGCACGACATGATCTTCAGGGTGGTGGTTTTACCGGCACCGTTCGGTCCCAGAAATCCCAGAATCTCTCCTTTTTTGACTTCGAAGCTCACAGAGTCTACTGCTTTCTGATAGCCGAAAGACTTTGTCAGATTTTCAACCACAACATCCATATTGCACCTTTTTAGTAACCTTTTGTTCGACACGAAGTATTATCGTGTAACAAATATAATCAGGAAGCGACTAATCGGTGAGGGTTTAACAATCTTTAACCGCAGATTTCCTGTGGATTTTGCTAAAGCGGGAATTGACGCGAATTTTATTTTTGTGAAATTAAATGAGCGTTTAGGATTTTAAAGTTTTCCTTCTGTGTTTTTAGTCCGTAAAGAAGAGGTCCTTCCTCCGGGATTAAAAATATTTTAATGCAATAAATCCAGTATCCTCCACCTTAAATCACCAAAAGTGTGCTTTTCCGTTTTCCCACGTAAAAATCCGTTCTTCCTGTCCCAGGGTATGGTTGCGCAACCAATATAATCCGTTGCTGGGGACGTCGTCGTATTCGATGTAAGTGCCGGTAGCTGTTTTTATGCCCATAGAAATCCATCCTTGGGGGAAATCATAATAAAATAATTCATATTGATTATCAGGGAAAATCCCATTGGCATCATTCCGCGGGAGATACCGGATTTGTGATAAGGCCACAGGTTTACCGAAATCCATGCCCACCCATTCCGGAATCATACACATACTGAGCGGGTCCGGATCGAAGAGTTCGTTTGTTTTAGTCGAATCCATTCCGATGATTTTTCCTTTTATTTCTTGCTTGTGCTTATCGTAAAAGCGAAGGTCCGACAGATGGGCCCTCCAGGCCTCATTGGCTACGAATCGCCAGTACCTGTAAGACAAAGTGGTATCGATCGGAATAAATTGATAGCGATAATCGGGCTTGTGGCGGATCGTGCAGATGGAATGAGGGGATTTGAAATCCGGATTGTCGGCGGCTTCGAAATGTGAATCGATAAAAGCGGAGTACCAATAGTCGCTTTCTCCTCTGTTAGGATATTTCCTGACGAGCTTCATATACTGTAAAGAGTCTTTGTTGGCAATAATCGGATGCACAGTTCCGTCGGAGTATAATATGAGAGGAGGAGCAAAGGGGACCATTTCTTTTTTGTTTGTATAATGAACCGGCAGGTAGACAATATCTTTTCCCATTTTGGGAAAGATAATCTCCTGTCCGGCGGGTTTGCTGCAGGCAATGGGCTGCCAGCTTAAATCGTTGAAAATAGCGAGATAACCGTGTCGAATATTCCTGATCCCCGGGGCTGACAATCTGATTTCGGAAGTGGGGATATAAAGGTCTGTGACGTCTTTATTGAAGGGATCGAGAAAAAAATAGGGAACATATTCTCTTTTCCCCGGTTTAGCTGTCGGATTATGTGAATAGGTCCGTCGGTAAATTTTGGGTGCTTTATAGATTCCCACCTGATATACCTGGGTGGAGTTGATTCGGGGATCGATAGCGGTAGCCCAATAGTGACGACCGTTTCGATTTGCGAAATGGGGAATAAAATCGATTGCAGACGGTACGCCCAGTATCCGTAATACAAACAAATTGGCTTTACTGGTCGGGATGCAGTCTGATTTAAAATTCTTTAAATCGGGTTCCGGGATTTTTTTGTCTAACATGAATAGAAAAGTGCGAAATCTGTTTTCGATTTGAGAGATCGAGTGACGAAAATTATCGTAATAAGTCGAGTAGGTTTCCAGGTTCTTTTGCAGAGGAGAGATTGAATCGCGCCAATAATCGAGCGGTTCGTTTTCAACCCGGTAAGGCAGGAGATATTCCTTGAAATTTTCGAAATCGACACCTTCATTCCAGGGCCGGGTTTGCCATTGGTTAAAAGCGAGTTCGATTTGATGGATCAGAAAATCGGCTTTTATGTATTTGACATCTTCTTGTATATCCAGTTGTTGCCTATAGCCGATATGATCGAAGGGGACCATTTGGATGATTTTTTTTTCATAATAGGGACAATTTTTGAGTAAACCGAGTTGCTCGTTATAGGATTTCATGTATGGGCCGCCGAAGGTATAATGACCGGGCATATTCTCGATCAGAAAGATACTTGCTTTCAGTTTCAGGCTGTCGGCAGGATCTTGGGAATAATGGTCGAGTACTTTTTCCAGTTCTGCCCTGTTCGTACCGCTGTAATCCAGTACTGCTTTCAGACGGGAAGAATAGTTGCTGCAGCTATAGGCGGTCACTAACCAGAGAAGTATAATTGTCTTTTTTTTCATATCGTTCGGTTTTACCAAAATCTGATTTTTCCATTTTCATAAGTAAACAGGCTACCGTTTCTGTTTCGGGTTCTGTCTTTTACCTGAAAAAGGGCTGATGAGGGGACTCGATTGAATTCGATGACATGGTCGGTAGCGGTTGTTACTCCTGCTGTTTGCCATTGGCCTTCGTCAAAATAACATAGCTCGTATTCGTGACCGACACAAATGTTCTCGCCGTCGTTGAAGTTCAGATAAACGATCTCCGAAACGGATACCGGATGGCCGAAATCATAGCCGAACCATTTCCGGATGGCCTTATTGCTAGCGGGGTCGTGGTCGGTCAGATTACGATAGAAGGTCGTGTCCGGACCGATAGGAACGCCATGAAGTGCTTCGCCTGAAGAGTCATAGAAATGGAGTTCGGCGAGATTCGAAATTCCGAACTGTGGACTGATCCGCCAATAGCGTTTTTTATAATGCTTGTCGGGGCGTATGGTATCCTGGTAATAATAAGGTGATTCCTGGATGGTAAATACGGTGTCAGCGTGGAGAAAAGCACTGTCGTCTGCGCATTCGATACGGGCATTCTTCAGGTAATATCCCATATAATCGGTTTCGGCGGAATAGGGTTGTAACCTCCTGATATGCAGAGCTTTCAAATGAGTTTTATCAGTTCGGAACGGTGTAATTTGGCCGTTATTGTTCAGTATAAACGGTGGGGCGAAAGCTTGTATCCGGTTATCGGGATAATATACCGGTAAATAGATACAATTTCGTCCCAGTTTGTTGAAATATCCCTTTCCCTTTTGGATAGGGCTATAGGCTACAGGCTGCCAGGTTACATCATCGTAAACTGCCAGATAAGCATACTCAGTATGGACGGTTACCGGAATATCGATACTGATGTCTGCCGTATGCAGATAAAGATCGGTAACATCTTTATTGAAAGGATCCTTAAAAAAAGGAGGGACATATTCCTTGGTCTCCGGCAGGGGATTTGAGGAAAAGGTTTGCCGGTAGATTTTACCGATTCGTAAATTGGCTATAGAACTCGTATTGATATGATTGATCCGCGGGTCTTGGGTGTAAAGCCAATAAGTGACTTTATCCTGGCGTCGCTGGATAGCTGAAAAGTCGGTTGCAGCCGGAATACCGGCAACCCTGTATTGTATCAAAGAGGCTTTTGTATTGTTCGGGTCCAACATTAGCAGATTGTAGAGTTCCTTGTCGTTTTGTGGAGGAAAGGAAGAAAAATTCTGTTTTGCCAGATATTGATTAAGGGCCTGGATGGAATGCCGGCAATCGTCGTAGTAACATTTGGCATATTCGATGCTTTGCCAGAAGGTGGAATCCAATAGGAGTGTGCTCAGTTCTTCGGGCATTTCACGGCCGATCCGGTAAGGCAGAAGATATTCACAAAAAGTTTCGAAATCGATATGAGCGAGCCAGGGGCAGGAAGTCTTTAAGGCAAAAACGGCTCGAATATGCCGGATTAAAAAGTCGGCTTTTATCTGTTTGATATCCTCAACCGGTGTAAAATCGGGACACAAACCAGGATGTTCTGCCGGATAAGTCAAAAGTATTTTCCGGGTGAGAGGTGACAGATTTTTCAGCGTATCCAGCCGTTTTAAATAAGATTGAAAGTCTTTCGGTGAGGGGCTCCAATGACCGGGCATGTTTTCAATCAGGAAAATTGCAGCTTTTAAGTACAGACTATCCGATGGATTTTGAGAGAAATGATGTAATACCTTTTCCAGTTCCTGGCGGTTAGAGCCGCTTAGACTCAATGCTTTTTCCAGACGGGGATTATCGTTTCCTGTCCGATTACAGCTTATCCATATAAATAAGCAACATCCGAAAATCCAGCCTGTTCTCCAGCTCTTCACTTGCATTCTCTTTTAGCCTTTTTATGTTTTGTTTTCTTTTCAAATATAAACAAAAAATAGATATCCTGCTATTGTCTGCTTAAAAAGTAAATTAGTGTGTGGCTCCCTAAACTTTTTTCATCCAATCTCTTGCGTTAGTTTATCATTTTTGTCACTTTTGTTTCTGATAAAAGTGAGGTAAAATCCAAGATTAAGAATTATAGAGGAAGTATATGATATCTCCTATGATTGGGTACAAGGTGAAAAAAAACTGGATAAAAGATAGAAACCTGTTTATCTTGAAAGGGAGGTGGGTTAGTTTTTCATTGATCATGTGCGTGATGATGCTATCGTTTGTTGCTTGTCATGAGGATCAGGCGGAAGAAGAGTCGTCGCCCGGGAGAGAAGAGGTAAGAGTGGCGGTAGTGCTTCCCTTGGAAGACGAAATGGCCGGACACTGGAAACATTGTTTGGAGTGGGCCATGCAAAATATTGAAACGGCACAGCGAGGAATAGTCGGGGGGATCAGAATCGAGTTGGAATGGTATGACGAGAACGAGTTGGATATTGAGCGATTGTTTAACGAACTGTCCGTACGCGAGGATGTGGATGCTGTAATAGGACCTTTTTATTCGGAGCATACTTGGGTGGCAGCTCGGCAGTGTGCTAAGTATAACAAAACGCTTTTTACTATTTCTTCGTCGGCCGAGATGGTACGTAGTTTCGCGGAGGAGGTTTTCTTTGGGTGCTGACAGAAACGGATATAGCTCAGTGTGAAGTATTGTTGTCGAAGGCAATGACGTACGGGGCAAAGCGAGTAGCTTTGTTGGCAAAAGAGGATGTTTATGGACAGACGTTTATCGATTGGTTTGCTTTTCAGGCGAAGGAGTTCGGGTTGGAAGTTGCTGGAATCGTGTCATACACGGATGCTACGGTAGGTGACGGTTTTCGGCAATGTGCGGATTACGATGCCGATTTTATGATTTGCGTACCTTCTTCGGTTGAGAATTTGCAAGATATGGTGGCTACACGTAAAGGGATACCTGGATTGGTTTCCCGTCAACTTTATTCTGATGTTGCTTTTAGTGCCACGGTTTTGGATAGGTTAGGGAAGGATGCCGAGGGCCTGGAAGGAATAGCCATGTCACCTGACCCGGTTTCGGGATTTCAGGTATCTTATGAGGTGAAATTCGGGGACCAGCCCGTACTAGGAGAAGCTCACATGTATGATGCGTTGTGTTTGATCGCTTATGCTGCGTTTAAAATGCAGATCGAAGGCACGGACGATATGAACGAAGCGTTGTGTTCTTTGGTCGATGGGAGGGGGATGAACATGGGGTCGTGGATGGCGGAGGATATGCGGCTGGTGTTCAAGGCTATCGCCAAAGGGGATACTCCGGATATAGACGGAGCCACGGGATCGTTGGAATTCGATAGTAAGGTGTATACCAATGTACTGCATTCCGTGTATGCGAATTGGATTGTGTATGACGGGAAGTTTCTGATTCTCGATTATAATACGAGTGACGGGGGAAAGCGTGTGGAG
>NZ_LARL01000083.1:0-11167 GCF_000980295.1 Odoribacter sp. N54.MGS-14
CTAAAACTCACAAATTGGGCAGTTAAAGAGTTCTGCTGTCTGATACAAGAGGATAAATTGAATTGATAGAACTCACCTTAAATCAGAATTAAAACCTATACTTTCGCAAGAAGGTAATAAAATGATTTTCGATTTTAAAAACATTGAATTTATAGACAGCAGTGGTATCGGCTGTATTATCTCATTAGTAAAAACAGCCAAAAGCAATCATTCTGAAATCAAATTGTGCAATATATCGTCAGAAGTCATGGACGTTCTGGAATTATTACACTTACCCATGATTCTCGATATCGAACCCGATTTGGCCAGTGCACTGACCAGTTTCTAAAAAAGCTCCCTACCCGGGGTCTTTTTTATCAGATTGAACTTTTTAACCCGAGAATTGCCTGTCAGGCAAATTTTCGATTGGCGAATCCAGAGTCCGACACCATAATAAACAGGAACTCCCGGTTCGCCAATTTATTTCTCCCCTCCAAAACGGAGCAGATTTCCAACCAGGCGATTTCAGTTGTATTTCAGAATTACTATATTTGTTTGTAGAAAAAATGAGTTTATGAAAGTTCTTGTTATAGAAGACGATCCGTCATTACGCGAAATTATTTGCCGTAGCCTCGAGAAAGAAAGGTATGTTACGGAGGAAGCTCCTGATTTTCAAACAGCGTTGGAAAAAACGGCCGATTATACTTACGATTGTATTCTGCTCGACATCATGTTACCGGACGGAAACGGGCTGGATCTGCTGGAAGAATTAAAAAAGGAAAATAAGAAAGAAAATATCATCATCATTTCGGCCAAAGATTCACTGGAGGACAAGGTCACCGGCCTGGATCTGGGTGCCGACGACTATTTACCCAAACCTTTCCATCTGGCCGAACTCATTGCCCGGGTCAAAAGTGTTATCCGTAGAAATCATCATGCCGGTGCCACTTATATCGAATACGGTAATATCCGGATCGACCCGGACCATTTCCAGGTATTTGTTGCAGGTACCCCCATCGAACTGAACCGAAAAGAATACGATATACTACTTTATTTTATCCAGCGTCCCGAAAGAGTAATCAATAAAATGACTCTGGCAGAATCGGTATGGGGAGATCACATCGATCAGGTGGATAATTTCGATTTTATTTATGCCCAGGTGAAAAACCTCCGCAAAAAACTGACCGAAGCGGGTGCAAACGCGGAGGTCAAAGCAGTCTATGGTTTTGGATATAAAATGTCACTTCAAGCCCTATGAAATTAATCTACCGCATCCTGATTCATCTGTCCCTGGCCCTACCGATCATTTTAGCGGCTTGGGGCATACTATTTTATATGGCTATTATAGATGAAGTCAACGATGAAGTAGACGATTCTCTGGAAGATTATTCAGAGGTACTGATCACCCGGGCCTTGGCAGGAGAACAATTACCTTCCCAATCTGACGGTAGTAATAATAGTCATTATCTGATTACAGTAACTGCAGATTATGCCGAGAAACAGAAACGGATCCGGTATTCCGACGAAATGGTCCACATCGAAGCCAAGGGAGAAACCGAGCCGGCACGGGTCCTAAGAACCATTTTCAAAGACAAAGACCGACAATATTACGAACTCACGGTCAGTACTCCGACGATCGAAAAGCAAGACTTACAGGAAGCTATTCTGAATTGGATGCTTCTCCTCTATTTTTCGCTTCTCCTGCTTATTCTTTTGGTGAATACCTGGGTTTACTACCGGAGTATGCGTCCCCTTTATGTGCTACTCAAATGGATGGACCAATATACGATCGGTAAAAGCCAGAGTCCTCCGGATTTGCAAACCAACATCACAGAGTTCCGGAAATTAAATGAAGCAGCCATTCAAACTCACCGACGTAACCAGGCGATCTATGAACAACAAAAACAATTCATCGGTAATGCTTCGCATGAATTGCAGACTCCTCTGGCAATCTGCCAAAACCGTCTGGAAATGATGGCAGAAAGCGAGTCACTTACAGAAGACCAACTGACCGAAATAGCCAAGATCCAACAGACCCTTACCTATATTATCCGACTGAATAAGTCTTTGCTTTTCCTCTCCAAAATAGAAAACGGCCAATTCCAGGAGAGTCAGGAAATTTGTCTGAACGATCTGATCAGCTCACAGCTCGAAGATTACCAGGAGATCTACGACTATAAAAACATCCAAGTCGAAGTGCATCAATCAGCCACTTTAACGGTGAATATGAATGAAACACTGGCAACCGCCCTGATCACAAACCTGCTCAAAAATGCTTTTATCCACAATAAATCACAAGGAAAAATCGACATCGAAATTCAGTCCGATCACCTTACCATTTGCAATACCGGTCACCCGGAAGCACTGGATGCCTCCCGTATATTCCATCGTTTCTATCAAGGCAAACATACCGGTGAAGGCTCCAGCGGCCTGGGCCTGTCTATTGCCGAATCGATCTGCAAATTATATCAGCTTCACATCCGATATTATTATACAGGAAAGCATTGTTTCCAGATCGATTTTCTCAATAAGTCGAAATAAAATTCATTTTTTTCCCGATTTCAAAATCTTTTCAGTTTTGGGTTCTACTTTTGAATTGTAAAACTTAAAATTTGAAAGCTATGAAACAAATCATTTTATTATTTGCCTGCCTGTTCGCTTTGCAGGGCTTAGCGAAAGCCGACGACGATAGAGCAATTACAGTCGATCAACTACCTCAAAAAGCTCAGGAATTTATCCAAAAGTATTTCCCTAAGAATGAAATTTCCCTGGCCAAAATGGAAAAAGACTTTTGGGAAAAGAAATATGAAGTTGTATTTGTCAACGGAGAAAAAGCTGAATTTCTGAAAGACGGCTCATGGGAAAAAGTCGACTGTAAATATTCTACAGTACCGACAGGAATCGTACCTCAAGCCATTAAAGACTACGTAAGCAAACACTACCCGGAAGCTAAAATTTTGAAAATTGAACGGGACAGTAAAACTTATGAAGTAAAATTGAACAATCAGCTTGAACTCGAATTCAACAAAGCGTTTCAACTCATCGATATCGATAATTAATTAAAAATAAATAACTATGAACTTATACGCATTATTTTTCGGATTAGCCCTATTCGGCTTTTGCAGTTGCGACAATGATGATTCGGTAACCCCTGATCCTCAAGCCCGCCAAGCTTTTGAAAGTAAATATCCCAACGCCACACAAGTGGAATGGGAAAAGAAAAACAATTACCTGATAGCAGAATTCATCGACAATCAACTCGACGGGAAAGCCTGGTTCGATGCTACAGGCCAATGGTATATGACCGAAACCGAGTTGACCCACACCAGCCAACTGCCTGAGGACGTACAAAAAGCTTTGGCAAACAGTGAATATGCGCAATGGTATATCGACGATATCGATCGTTTGGAACGTAACGGAACCGAAACGATTTATGTCATCGAAGTGAAAAAAGACAAACAAGAATACGATCTCTATTATTCAGCCGACGGAATTTTGGTCAAAGTTCAGGCCGACCTAACCGATGACGATTACGAAAACTATCTTCCCGACGCCTCGGAATTACCGGCTTCGCTTCGGCAATTCATCCAGAACAAATATCCGAATAGCCGTATCATCGAAACCGAAACCGAACACAACCGTACAGAAGTAGATATCATACACGAAAACCGCAGCAAAGAAGTGATATTCGACGCCTCGGGCAATTGGCTGAATACCCATTACGATGTCCGCCAAAACGAAGTTGAAACCGCTGTAATGAATGCCTTGAAAACTTCGGCTTATGCCGATTATATCATCGACGATATTGAACGTTACGAAACGCCGGATCAAACCTATTATCTGTTCGAACTCGAAAAAGGAGCCAAAGAAATCAAAATAAAAATAGATCTGTCAGGGAAACTGATTTAAACAGTGACAACGGGCAAAACGCACAAGGGTTTGAGATAGTTTCTGAAACCCTTGTAATCGTTTAAACCTATACCGCAGCATAACAGATAAACTCCGGGAACGTATCGATGTGAAATCGGAATTCACCCACACTTTTAAAGTCCGCCGATATGAAAATGTTTCAAGGCATGTACAATACCTTCGTCGTCGACACCGGATGTAACGAAATCGGCGTGCCGCTGCACTTCTTCGGAAGCATTTCCCATAGCCACCCCTATTCCGGCATATTCCAACATAGGAATGTCATTTCCTCCATCCCCGAAAGCCATCGTCTCTTCGCGGGAAATTCCGAAATAAGCCAATATTTTTTCCATTCCGATACTCTTGTTTCCCCCAACCGGCACGACATCGGTAAACAACGGATTCCAGCGGGTAGCCTCACATTCCGGTAAGGCCTGCATAATCCGGGCTTCCTGTTGCTCTGAGAAAAACGCAATCAACTGAAAAACCCCTTCCCGGGTAGCCTCATGAATATCTTTCACTACCGGTTCCGGAAAATCCAGCATCCGGAATACCTCCCGGGTATGCTGATTATTATAGTTGATAAACATATCCTTCTCCCGGACAAAAATACAGGGGAAGGTCTCCTTCTCTTCCTGATACTTTATCAGATGTTCCAAGGCGATCTCCGGAATCATCCTCCGGTAAATGACCCGATCCCGTCCGATATAACAACAACTGCCATTCAGGGTCACATACCCGTCGAACTCCAGATCACCCAGATTATTAATTACTTGTAAATGCCGCCCGGTAGCTATAAATACTTTTATTCCCTGAGTCCTTAACTGCCGGATAGCTTGCCGGGTAGCTTCGGAAACCCGGTGAGTGTGAAAACTCACCAATGTTCCGTCTATATCAAAAAAAACTGCTTTTATCATCCTACACTCCTCTGCCTGTTCCCTGTTATTTTATATCACTGATTTTACAAACTTCAAGGAAAGATGCCCCGCGGACATGTCCGAAACTTCCTCCGATCACCAGGATCTGATCTTCAGGCTGGTAACCGTTCTGCAATAATACCTGTGGAATGTCCCGCATAAACTCATCCCTTGAATGGGGTTTTACGGAAAAATAAGGTCTCACCCCGAAAGAAAGAGCTAATTCGCGCATCACATGTTCGTCGTAACAACGGGCATATACAGGCAAACCGCCCCGAAAAGCCGACAGATAACGGGCTGTACGTCCGGAATTCGTATCTACCACAATCGCCTTGATGGGCAACATGGTAGTCATCCGGACAGCCACTCTGGCCAAAGCTGCTGTAATCTCATTATTAATACGAACTAAATTCCGGTTGGCATCGGGCGGTAAAATCGACTCATTGGCCTCAGCAACACGGCTCATCACTTTAACGGCTTCCAAAGGATAATCTCCATAAGCCGTCTCCCCACTCAGCATAATGGCATCCGTTCCACTGAAAACAGCATTGGCAATATCGCTCACCTCGGCCCGGGTCGGACGCGGATGGTCGATCATCGTGTGCAACATCTGGGTTGCGATGATCACCGGCTTTTTACTCTCGATACATTTATTGACGATATAGCGCTGAATCAGGGGTATCTTTTCAGCATCGATCTCGATAGCTAAATCCCCTCTGGCCACCATCACGCCATATACATGATCGAGAATCTCATCGATATGATTCACCCCTTCCTGATTTTCTATTTTTGCAATAATTTTGATGTTGCTATGCTGTTCATCCAAAATTTGCTGGATTTCCATCACATCCTGCTTATTTCTGACAAAAGAATGGGCGATGAAATCCAATTTATTATCCATAGCGAACTGAATAAATTTCCGGTCTTTATCACTTAACGACTCGAGATGCATGTTCACTCCCGGCACATTGATACTCTTCTTATCTTTTATCTCTCCCGGATTCGAAGCTTCCAATTCGAGACAGTTTTCTTTTTTATCCCGTACGATCAGCTCGACATCCCCGTCATCTACCAGAATTTTATCGCCGATCTGAACATCACGGACAAAATGTTCATAAGACACATGGATCAACTTTTCAGCCACCAAAGTCCGGTCACCCGTCATAAAAATAATTTCCCCCTTCTCGACACGGACAGGCACGACAATATCACAAGTTCTGACTTCGGGGCCTTTGGTATCGATCAACAAGGCGATCTGATCTGAGACAGCACGTACATTCCGTACCACTTTCATCGCTTCGTCGAGCGTCTGGTGAGCAGTATTCAACCGAACCACATTCATCCCGGCTTCATACAACTCTCTTAAAAAGCCTATTTCGCATCTTTTATCCGAAATGGTTGCGACAATCTTTGTTCTTTTCATTTAGTAATTTATTTATCCCGTTATATTTTTATATACGCAATCCGTCCTTTTCCGTATACATTATTTTTCATTAATCAAAGCCAATAAGGCTAATTCATAAGATTTCAGTCCGAACCCCATGATCACGCCCCGGCAAACAGCTGTCAGATAAGAAACATGCCGGAAAGCCTCCCGCCGGGCTGTATTGGAAATATGTACCTCGACCACCGGAGCTTTAACCGCAGCAATCGCATCGGCTAAAGCGATCGAAGTATGGGTATAGGCACCTGCATTCAAAATAATCCCGTCGTAACTGAAACCTACCTCATGGATCTTATCGATCAGTTCCCCCTCTACATTGGATTGAAAACAGGAAATATCCACCGACGGATATTTATCTTTTAACTGACGAAAATAATCTGTAAATGTTTCTTTTCCATACACCTCCGGTTCCCGCACTCCCAGTAAATTCAAATTGGGGCCATTAAGTAATAATATCTGCATTTTCTCCGTATTTGTGATCTAAACTTATTCTACAAAATTACTCATTTTTCTAATTTTTACGTCGGTATTTCAAAATTTCTAATATCAAATTCCTACTTTTTTATTATATTTGTTCAAAATCTCAAATCCATAATAATCAACTTTTTACACAAATGTATTTGTTAATTATTTTACTTTACATAGTTAAATTCAGAAAAATATAAATCGAATAAAAAAAAAAGATATACCTTTAGGCATTAATTAAAAATATACTGTGTGATAAGGTGGACTTTTGTTTAATTATTAATACATATAAATTTGACAACAATGACTTGGGAAGATGCTATTGAAAGTTACAAAACTTATCTGATTTTAGAAAAATCACTTTCATCGAATTCAGTAGAAGCTTACTTAAACGACATTAAGAAGCTGGCAAAGTATTGCGCTGACAAACATCACGTTACAACGCCTGATGCGATATCCTACGACCATCTGAAAGATTATTTGATGTTTATAAACGAAGTTGGAGTTACCAATCGTACACAAGCGAGATGTATTTCCAGTATTCGTTCATTTTATAAATTTTTAGTATTCGACGGACAGTTGGAAAACAATCCGACCAAATTACTCGAAGCTCCGAAAATCGGACGGAAATTACCGAACATCCTGACAACCGAAGAAATCGACGCCATGTTGAATTCTGTAGAGATGTACAAACCGGAAGCCCAGCGTAATAAAGCCATTATCGAAATGCTTTATTCCTGCGGATTACGCGTTTCAGAGCTGATCAGTATAAAATTATCCAACATCAATTTCCGTCAGGGAGTTGTGAAAATCGAAGGGAAAGGGAACAAAGAACGGATGATTCCACTGAGCAAAAATGCAAAACAGGAAATCAAACAATATATGAAAGTATACCGCGATTACCTGGAAATTGAAAAAGGATACGAAGATGTTTTATTCCTGAACAAACGGGGAACTGCTCTTTCGAGAGTAATGGTGTTCAATATTATCAAACACCTGGCTACCCGTGCCGGAATCAAGAAAAATGTGTCTCCTCATACTTTCCGTCATTCTTTTGCTTCTCATTTGGTGAGTGGAGGAGCAGACCTGAGAGCGGTACAAGATATGTTGGGACATGAATCCATCCTGACAACAGAAATTTATACCCATCTCGACGATCATTATCTGAAAGATACAATTAATAAATTTCACCCGCGTTCCAAAGGGAATGAGGAAGAAACGAAATAATAAATAAAAAAAGAGCGTGAACAACGCTCTTTTTTTTATCTTCGCGGCAAAATAAAATACGATGGAGAATAACGAGGAAATACTAAAGAAAATCAGCAGCGGAGATCCCGAAGCAATCGCAGAAGCAGTTGATACCGTAAAGGAAAACGGCGACCTGGTTATTGCCGGTAAATTACTGGACATCCTGTCCCAGCCTCTCGCACCGTCGACAATCACTATCATCGCCAATTTGCTGGCCGATATTAAAGATAATCAGTTCAAAGACCTGTTAATCCAAAAACTGGAACAGACTTCCGAAGGAACGCTCAAGAAGGAATTGCTTCGGATTGTCTGGGAATCTTCATTGGACTACTCCTCCTATTTAGATCATTTTTTACAAATCTTGCAGGAGGACGATTTTACTGTAGCTTTCGAAGCTTCCACAGTGATTGAAAACCTGGTCCCTCACCTGATGCCAGAACAACGGACAAAATTAACCGACATACTGCAAGTATTTCCCGAGGACAAAAAGTTTTTAGCTGAAAATATACTGGAAGAACTCAGTTATCAGGAGTGAGCCACCACCTTTTTACGGTCTCTACTTTTTCTTCCATAGGTATCCCGGATTCCAACCAATGGATATCGAATCCATCGCGTTCCATTTTCCGGAACCAGGTCATTTGCCGTTTAGCAAACTGATGAATGGCCACGTTCAATTGTTGCACCATTTCCTCATAGCCCAACTGTCCGGTCAGGTACAGCGTCAGGTATTTATATTCCAAACCGTAATAAATCAAATCTTCGGGCTTCACACCACTTTGCAAAATCCGTTCCACCTCCTCCACCATGCCCTGCTGCAAACGGGCATGTAATCGCTGCGTGATACGCTCACGCCTCACCTCCCGGCTCACACCTACCCCGACAACCAAAGGATGGATCTGAGGAAAGTCTTTCTCCTCATAAGGATGTGTCTTATAATATTCTTCAATTTCTATCGCCCGGATGGCCCGTTTAGGTGTATCTATCTCTGTCGTATTATGTAATTTCTTATATGTCGCCAAACGAGCGGCCAATTCCGGCAAAGACAGTCCGGCCAATGAAGCCCGCAAATCCTCGTCGACCGGTACAGCCAGTAACTTATACCCTTTCAACACAGCCTCCACATACAAGCCACTTCCACCGCATAACACAGGCAAAACACCCCGCTGCCTGCAATCTTCCCAAACCTTCACAAAGTCCGACTGATATTCAAAGACATTATATTTATACCCAGCCTCCACAATATCGATCAAATGGTAAGGAATTTTTTTCCCCTCCCATACATACTCATCCAGATCCTTACCAGTCCCGATATCCATCCCCCGATATACTTGCCGGGAATCGGCACTGATGATCTCTCCGCCGAATGCAGCAGCCAAACGAACAGCCAAATTCGTCTTTCCACTCGCAGTCGGTCCGACGATACACAACAAATCAAACATTTTATCTTCGATTACGTATTACCCAAGCAAAGGTAGTGAAAATATAAATGATAAATTAATTACAAGCCAAAAGGAGTTAAATACGGAGTAAAAAAACTATATTTGTAAAAGATGGAAATTTCCATTCGGATAAGGGAAAAGTTAAGAAAAGGATTGATTACAGTATGTCTGTTTTACTGCGGTTTTCATTCCGCTCTCTTAGGTCAATCTTTATCCAGAAGCAAACAAAACAATAATATGGTAACGAGTCGGCACTATTCTTCGGCCTTTGCAGGTCCGCAAAATAAAGTCGTATCCTCCTTTTCTTTCGGAGAATACGACTTCCGGGATACTCTCCCGGGTAAAAACTATACCATACAATTATTCACGTCGTTCGATACACCGGCAGATCCGATTCTAACAGAAAGCAACAAAATAAAGATCATCCGGATGGGTGAATTATACCGGTATATTTTCTCTCAATACCATGCACTGGACACTGCCCGTCAAGCGTTAATCCCTATTCGCCGATTATACCCACAAGCCTGCATCCGGGAATACCAGGAAGGAAAATTAGGCCCTATTATAGATATGAATATTGACCATAGAATAAATGACAAAACTTATGATGCAAGATGAAAACATTCTGATCCGGGCACTCGAACCCGAAGATTTGGAGTACCTCTACAAGTGGGAAAACGATATGGACCTTTGGGATGTCAGTGACACCCTGACCCCATTCTCTCATTTCACACTGAAAAAATACATTGAAAATGCCCATGTAGACATTTATACCAGCAAGCAATTGCGGCTGATGATTACACGTGTCGATACCCAAGAGCCCATCGGACTGATCGACCTGTACGATTTCGACCCTTATCACCAGCGGGCCGGCCTGGGAATCATGATTCACAATATGGAAAACCGCAAACAAGGCTATGCCAGCTCGGCGATTAAGCTCATGCTGGATTATTGTTTCGAAACCCTGGGCTTGAATCAGGTATACAGTAGTGTGCCCAGTTGTAACGTGGCCAGTCTGAAACTCTTCGAAGCCACGGGCTTTACCCAAACCGGTTACCGGAAACAATGGTTAAAAAGGGGTAATGAATGGGAAGATGTCATTTACTTCCAGCAACTTGCCTCTACCTGGAATAACAACTAAATAATCTCTCATATGCTATAAACCTTTGTTCGGATAGATTGTCTTATATAATATAAAACCAATTTTTATAGAAAACATTTATTGAACTAAAAAAGCGATTATGAAAAAGTTAGTATTCTTAGCCACCACATTATTGATGTTCCTGGCCATAACAGTAAATGCCCAACAAAGGGGCCCGCGTGAACGAATGACTCCGGAACAGCAAGCGACCCGGACGGTCGAACGCCTGACCACCGAATTAAAGTTGACAGACAAACAACAGGCAGACCTGAAAAAATGGTATACCGAATCGTTCAAAAAGCGTGAAGAAGCCATGCAGAAAAACCGGGATAACCGTGAAGCCATGCGTGATCAAATGAAAAAAGACCGTGAAGCTGCAGACGCCGAACTAAAAAAAGTATTGACCGAAGAGCAATATAAAACCTACAAGGCCAACGAAGAAAAACGCATGAAAGAGTGGCAACAAAGAGGTCGTCAAGGTGGCGGACACCCTCAACGATAAAATAATTGATAACCTGAAAGCAACAACTTTCAGGTTATTTTTTATCTGTAATAGTCAAGACTTGTTCTGACAGCTTGTTTAGTATCGGACAAAAAAACTGTCAGCTGTTTGTTGCGAAGTTAC
>NZ_LARL01000082.1:0-10357 GCF_000980295.1 Odoribacter sp. N54.MGS-14
TGTTTTAAAAATAAAAATGGATAATAAACGGGCAGCATAACAAAAAAAGAAGGCATCCTTTTCAGACACCTTCTTTTGTTACTTGGTTACGGTTATTTTTCCTGCCTCACTATAGGCCGTATATTCCGGGGCGTACATGCTTTGGAAAGTTGCGATCCCGTCCTGATAGGTGCCTGCCTGATTTACCCATACCGGGTATTCCAATACGTAGGTACCTTTGGCCAGAGAATTGAAAAAGAAATTGGTAACGGCATCTTTAGATTCTTCATAGTATACGGTACCGAATTTCCATTGATTGCCCGATAACTGCCCGATGGGTTCGAAACAGGCAGCTCTGAAATCTTTCAGGTAAAGAAAATCCATGTCTTGTTTTAAAGAAAGCGTTAGGCGGGTAATCACTTTATCTCCTGTTTTCAGTTTTTCCTTTCCGAGAGGAAGGAGTTCTTGCTTGCCATCCGACCCTATTTTTTCAATAAAGAGTTTTTTAGTGACACTGAGTATTCCTTTCTGTTGTTGTACCTGATCGAATTTTTCGAAGTATTGCAAATATAAACCGCCCCAGCTAGGAGAATCGGTCGTTTGGGTGATATCGGCATTCAGCATATCGGGTTGGATTTCGGATGCTGTATAGGTATACTTTAAATAACCTAAGGGATTGGCGGTAGTAGAGACCGGTAATGTCTGTTTCCCTAATTCGACAGTTATTTTTTCAGATTGATTCAGTTGATCTTTCCCTGTTAACAGCAGGGCATAGATCGCGTCTACGGTAGAAGGAACGTTTCCCCAATTTTGAGTTTGTTTTTGCCGGAGTAACCATTGTTTCATCAATTCGGTCTCGGGCGTATTCCCTTCTAACTCGTAAAAAGCTTCCATCAAGGCAACGTGAGTCTGAATGGCTGAATTTCTGTAAATTTGTCTCCGGTTATTAGGCCAGTACATCCCTTGTTCATTATTCGTGACTGCATATTGGCGCAGGGATTTCAGTATGTTTTGTGCTTCTTGCTTAAAACCGTATCGGTTTAATGTAACGGCAGTTAAAGCTTTTTCATACAGAGTGAAATCGCTCCATTGCTTTTGAGCTAATGCTATAAAATATTTGTGTGCTTTCAAAGCATCTCCCAAGGGGATATCCCGATATAGACTCCTGACATAGAGGTAAAGGATTTGTTCGTATCCGATTCGTTGGGGAGTTGTCTCAAAATCTTTTCGGATTTCATTATCCAGGTAACGAAGTGCTTTTATTTGCATCTCTTTCTCTTGCTCATTGAAAGCCCGTTGGCCGGTAAGATTAGCCCTGGCCATAATCGCAAGAACATTGGCAGTCATAAAACGACTCGGATACATTCCTTTGAACCAACTCCAGCCTCCTGTCGGATTTTGTAATGCTGCAAGCTTTTGGAGTATACTTTTTTGTTGGTAATCTAATCTGTTTTGGTCGAATAATTGAACCAAACTCTGTATACATTCTGTTTCCGATTGTGCTTGCATTACCCAAGGTGAAGCTTCCAGCAAAATGGATTTCAGCTCTTGGTTCTGTTCCAGTTTGGACAATAAAGTCGGGTCGTCTGCGGATAGATGCCAGCTGCGGATAACTCCGGCGATATGAGGATTGGCATGTATAATACGCTGGGTTATGCTGTTGACATAATAGGCACCTGATAAGTCGGTGATATTTTCGTTCTGAGGTTGTTGTATGGAGGGGATAGCCAAAACAGCATACCAGATCGGATTCTCGGTTAATTCGAAAGTTAGCCGATAAGGAGTGATCGTGGTGTTGGGTTGTTTTAGCGTAAAGGTATGCTTGCCGGTCTGATTCGTGTAGATCGGTAAGGTCTGAGTGATTAAAGTTTCTGTCGGCAATACGGGGAGCAAATGTTGCTCGCCATCACTGAAGTGCCCGCTTTGAGCGGATACTCTGAATCCCAGCAAATCGATATCTGCCGGTACAGTGAACTGGAAAGTTAGCGTTTGACTGCCCTGGGGGTGTGTCCGGAAAGTCTGATTTTGCTGCATGAAAACTTTTTGATTTGCCGGATCGAAAAATTCAAAGTTTACTTTGCCTTGCTGAATAGTATCCGACAGGTTACTGACGGTTACTTGCAATTCCGTCTGATCGCCGGTTCTGAGGAAACGGGGCAGATTCGGGCGTACCATCAGCGGTTTGGAAGTAACGATCGTTTCGGATAATTGCCCGGTCCGTAAGGCGGGTGTCGTGGCGAGAGCTGTGAATTTCCATTGGGTTGTCGCGTCAGGTATAGTAAAACTGATATCGACATATCCTTCCGGATCTGTTTGTAGTTGGGGATAGAAAAAGGCGGTCTCCTGGAAGTTCTCCCGGTAGTTTATTTCGGGGGTTGGCATTCCGGATGATCCGGCTTCGTCTGATGCCGCTTCTGCAAAATCACTGGCAGCCAACTTGGCTGAACCGGTCATGTAGGTATTTCCCAACGCTTTGGTTGAAAACCGATAATGGGAATGTGAAGATACATAAGTCTGTAATTCACTGAAAGAAAGAGGTGTGACAGGATAAGAAGGACGTCTGAAAATATGATCCGACAAAATAATCCGGTTGTTGAAATTATAACGGAATGGACATATCCAGGCGTAAGGTGTGCCAGGATTTAAATAAATCGGCCGGAAATAAAAATGGTTCGGTACGATTTTGTCGAGAGAGGCATCGTACATCATAGCCAATAACTCGGCAGTCACCGGTTTTCCTGTTGCGTCGACAACCCGAAGTTTCCAGGTCTCCGATTGTCCTGGGATAAGATGGTCTCTGAAAACTTTGGTCTCTACGGTTAACTTACGATCCGGTTTTGCCCTTTGGATGGGAATGACCTGAGAAAAAAATTTTTTGTCTTTTACGTAGGAGATATACAGCCAGATTTGTTGTCCGTATTCCTCCAGGAAAGGAATATCGATCGGGATGACTTCGTTGGAAAGGATAGGGTAAGAGCGTTTGATTAATTTATCGGAAGTATAAATATCATATCTGACATAAGCTTCTTTGGCTGAAGTACCGAAAAGAATTCGGGCGGTTTCTCCCGGCCGGCAAGTGGTTTTTTCTCTGACAACCCACTCATAGGTAGGGAAAGGCGGTTGGGAATCCTGGGGAGAATAGAGGTAGAAGATTTGCTTCGCTTCGGATTGTCCGCTGGTCACGGTGAGCAGATATATACCGGAGGCTTGCCGGGTCAAATCCGGAAAAACAGAATCTTTCCGGAAAACGGATAAATGACCTTCAAGAATGGTTTTTTCTACGATAGTGTCTTTGATGTCCGGATAGGTTTGCAGCTGTTGGGGAGATACCAGTTTCTGTATGGTATATTTTACCGGATAGGCATTGGAGTCGTTTGCGATTTCCGCTAGTGAAATGTGAAAAGCGGTGCGTTGTTGTTTATTCACTTGTTCCGGAAGTTGTAAAGTCGGAGTGGCTTTACCGGAATAAATGGGGAGCATTGTACTCATTTCTTCTGTTTCCCCTTTGGTATCCGTCACTTTTACCTTTATTTCATAGAGGTAAGAGTTGCGGAAAGCAGAGGTGGCCGGGATATCCTGGGCTTTAAAAGTAATTTCGAAACAGCCTTCGGTATTGCTGTGGGTTGTTCCATGGAATGTGGAAGCTATGTATGGAGAGACTATAGGTGATGATACTGATATGGTATAATTGATGGGGGTATGGGCCATTTTTACACCGGAGAAGCTTTTGACTTGTCCTTTCAGACAGACTACGTCACCGGCAAAATAACTCCTTGTCGGTTCTTGAAAGAGGATTTCGAATTCAGGGCGTTTGTAATCCGCAACCTCGATGGTAGTCTGACCTTTTTCGGTATAGAGGGTAAAATATCCGTTAAGGATGCGGGCTGGAATGACGAAACTTCCTGTGAAGGAACCATATCGGTTGGATGTTACTTCTTGTTGGGCGATTTCCTTGTCGTTGGCATCCTTAAAGCTGATTTTGTATTTTCGGTTTTCCAGGGCATAAAGCGTATCCGGACTTGTTGACCAGCTGATACCTTTGTAATAAACCGTCTGCCCTGGCCGGTAAATCTTCCTGTCGGTGATCAAGGCGGTACGGGTTTGGGCGGTTGGAGAGGTGTACTGTCTGTAGATCGGGTTGATGGGGCCGTTGGGATTTTCCGGATTGATTACCTGATAAGCCAGATTTTGTTTGGATAAACTTCGGAAAGAGAAGGCCATTCCCCGGGAATTTGTAAACAAAGAATCCAATAGCGTGTATCCCGGATAGTTCGGTTTATAAAGGAGAATTTTAGCTTTTGGAATAGGCTTGCCACTTTTCGAATCATATACGGAATAGATCTGTTGGTTTTGGTTACATTGGACATTTGATTGCAGGCGGGTGGCAATCATGGTTTGCGATACACTATGTTTGGCCCCTGTTGTATATAGTGAAATCTGATAGAGACCGGCCTGGGGAAGGGGAATGTGGACGATGGTATCGCGTTCGATCAGACTGGGAGTTAAGGTGAAACGTTTTTCGTAAACTTTATGTTGGGCTTTGTTTTTCTCCTGATCCGTTAATTGTTCGTATGTCTCGGTGGGCAGGTCAATCCGGTAAATTTGCAGAATGGCATAATACAGATTCTGGGAAGTAAGTTTTAAGGCAACTGTTTCCTCCGGGTAGATTATTTCAGGGAGTTGGAGGGATAGTTTGGGAGCTTTCATTTGGCTGAGAATGGCGCGTAATAAGTTGGTCCGTTTGTATTTAGGATACAGGTCTATTCCTTTTTCGCAGAGTGCGATAATCTTTTCTTTTTTGGTAACGAGTTGTTGTGGCGTGACAGACCGATCGTAGGTCGAGGCGTGTAGGTCTGTTGTATATTCATTGGCTTCTTTGGCCATCACTTCTATGACAAAAGGGGTATTGATATATGTTCGTTTCAATTCCTGCAAAGCTTTTAAATAAAGGGTATCCCTGTCATGGGGAGATAAGAAGTTTTTGGCATATTCCAGACGGTCCAGATCGGTAGCCAGGAAAGCTGGGTGATTGGCCTGTTTTTTCCGGAACCGGAGTAATTCTTGCCATATCTGCAAAATGGTAGCCGGCCGCCCTTTTAGTTCTGCGGGAATAGGAGTGGCGATAAATTCGTCGGCCGGAGCGAATAGTAAAGGAGAATCGGAAGATGGTTCTGCAAAGCCGGGAGTATTGGTTTGCAAAAGAATATTTATAGCCCGGTAACAAAGAAAGTCGTAAAGTGTAGGACGTAATGAATCCGCTGGAGTCAAAGAAGTCAGTATGGCTTTGTATGCGCTCAAAGGAGTTTCTTGTAATTTTCGGGCAGGAAGCAGAGAGGCTGCTACACATTTTTTGATTTTTTCGACGAAAATATTACTGCTCCAGCTTGCTATATCTTCCGGAATATAATCGGTTACGGGGGTGCGTTGGTTGATCAGATAGCTGTTGTTATTGTAGTACTCTGCATAAAGCTGGGCACAATAGGAATTTATGACAGCTATACCGGCAGAATCCGTCTCCTGGGAAAGGTATTTTTCGACTTCGCTTAATATTGCCGGATAGTCCTCGTGATCGATCGCTAACGTAAAAGTAGTTTTTAAAATCAATGATTTGATCAGTAAAGGGGTATCGTTGTTTTTGATGGCTTGTCGGTATAGTGCCTCGGCGTCTTTGATGGCTTGTTGAGGATATCGATAGTAGTAGGCCGTCAAGGTGTCCTGCGGGGAGTGCTGTGCGTAAGTGGCTGAACCTATAAATAATAGTATGCCGATTAAAAGTTTACTTAGTCTCATCTGTTTCTATTTTTATGATACATACGAAATATTTATCGTCTTAGAGATGCAAAAACGAATGGAATTCCATAAAATTAAAAATAATTTGTGGTAAGAAAAGAAAAGTTTTGTCTTTTATTTTAGGATTGTTATCTTTATTGGCAATATGGAAAGTAGAAATAAGATATTGAAAAGTAAAAGATTGAAACTGATCCGGGGAGTGATGTATCTGGATGTTTTATCGATCTTGTTGAGTGTGATGATGATCGATATGCGTCATTTTACTTTTTCGTTGTATTCCGGGGTTTGTATGCGTATCCTTGTGTTGCTGGGGATTTTTATACTTCTTTTGATTGGTGAAAGAAGTTTGACACGTTATCTGCGCAAACATCGTAATGAATGAAAGAATTTCTTCGGGAATATCCCCAAAGCTTTTTTGACTTGGGGGATACTCTACTGAAGAAATCGCTGGGCTTTATTCGAAATCACCTTGTTTTAAAAATTCTGTGGCGGCATCGATGTCTTTATACATCACTCTGTCTTGCCCGTTGAAGGGGACGATGCTACGGAATTCTTTCAGGAACTCTTCCAGGTAAGGTGAGGTTTTGGTTGGCCGCTGTAAATCGATTGCCTGAGCTGCATTCATCAGTTCTATTGCTAAAATACGTTCTACGTTTTCGGCAACCTTAACCGTTTTCGTCGCTGCATTTCCTCCCATGCTGACATGGTCCTCCTGTTCGTTGGAAGAAGGAATAGAGTCTACAGAACAGGGAGTGCACAATTGTTTATTTTTGCTTACAATAGCTGCTGCTGCGTATTGAGGAATCATAAAACCGGAGTTCAGGCCCGGATTGGCTACCAGGAATTCAGGAATATTTCCCCGGTCACCTGAAATCAGCCGGTAAGTACGCCGCTCGGATATACTGCCTAACTCTGCCAAAGCAATACTCAGGAAGTCCATCACCAAAGCCAGAGGTTGACCGTGGAAGTTGCCGCCGGAAATAATCAAATCGTCTTCCATGAAAATGGTGGGATTGTCCGTTACGGAATTAATTTCCCGTTCTACAACAGAAGCGACATACATGATACTGTCTTTACTGGCTCCGTGAACTTGTGGCATACAACGGAAAGAGTAGGGATCCTGAACATGTGTTTTTTCTTTTTGCTGGAATTCGGATCCTTCCAGTAAAGTACGGATATTGCGTGCTGTTTCGATCTGACCCGGGTGAGGACGTGCGGCCTGGATCTGAGGTAAGAAAGGATCGATTCGACCGTCGTAAGCTTCTAATGAAAGCGCTCCGATGATATCGGCATATTTGGCAATCTTGAAAGCTTTCAATAAAGCATATACGGCATGAGAACTCATAAACTGAGTACCGTTTAATAGTGCCAATCCTTCTTTAGCTCCGAGTTTGATCGGGGCCCAACCCAATTTGGCATTGATTGCTTTTGCATCGCAAATCTTGCCTTTATACCACACTTCTCCTTCGTTAATTAAAGGTAAAAATAGATTGGCCAAAGGAGCTAAGTCGCCGGAGGCTCCCAAAGAACCTAATTCACGGACTACCGGCAATACATTATGATTGAACATATCGATGATCCGTTCGACGGTCACTAATTGCACACCGGATTTCCCCAGCGACAAAGCATGTGCTTTCAGCAATAACATCAGACGAATGATATCCTGATGAATCGGTTCTCCAAGACTACAAGCGTGTGACATCACCAGGTTGGCCTGTAATTGGCTGAGGTCTTCTTTGGAAATACTGATTTTGCATAATGAACCGAAACCTGTCGTTATGCCATATAAAGGTTTGGCAGAACTCTCGATTTTATGATCCAGGTAGGCTTTACAATCGTTGATTAATTTTTTACTATCTTCGGAAAGAGCCAGTTTGTAATTCTTACTTAAAATTTTATCGATGACCTCGAATGTAAGAGGTGCTGGAGATATATAATGTACCATGATAATTGAATGTTGAAAATTAAAAATTGAAAAATGCACACATCACATGTAGTGAAAGTTGTTTCCCGTTTTCACTGTTCTTTTTCATTTTATCATGGACATCTGGAATCGTATCCGTGACTTTTCAGGGGACGGTGTTCCTTTTTATATATCTGCATAAATACCGGTTGATGAATGTTTTATTCGTCTTATCGCTTGAGTCTTTCGACTAACTCTTCCGTTGTAACATTATGCTGTTCACCCGATAGCATATTTTTCAGGGAGATAATACCTTCTTGCATTTCATTTTCGCCGATCAGGGCTACGAAAGGTATCTCTTTTTTATCTGCATAAGTCATCTGTTTTTTCATTTTAGCGGCTTCCGGATAAATTTCCACATTGATACCGGCTTCCCGCAGTTGTTTGAGAAGTGGTAAACAATATCTTTCTTCCTGCTTACCGAAATTGACGAAAAGGATCTGAGTGGTTGTCATATTATCTTTGGGAAACAGATCCAGTTGATTCATGACATCGAAAATACGGTCGGCACCGAAGGATATACCTACTCCCGACATATTTTTTAATCCGAAAATACCGGTCAGGTCATCATAACGTCCACCTCCGGTGATACTACCGATCTGGACATCTAAGGCTTTTACTTCAAAAATGGCTCCGGTATAATAACTCAAACCACGGGCCAGGGTAAGGTCCAGTTTGATTTCGGTCCGGATGTCCACATCCTTCAGATAATCGAATACAATGGATAGTTCTTCGACACCTTTTAAACCGATAGGGCTATCCTGTAAAATAGTTTTGAGTTTTTCCAACTTCTCACTATTACTTCCTTCCAGGTTCAAAATAGGTTGCAATTTGACGATTGCTTCTTCGGTGATTCCTTTTTCCCGTAATTCAGCATTAACCTTGTCCAGACCGATTTTGTCCATTTTATCGATGGCTACTGTAATATCTGTCAGCTGGTCCGGATAACCTATGATTTCTGCAATTCCTGCCAGTATTTTCCGGTTATTGATTAATAAACGCACCTTGATTTTCAGACGCCGGTATACTTCGTCGACCATTTGAATCAACTCTACTTCATGCAAAAGCGAATCACTTCCGACAACATCTACGTCACATTGATAAAATTCCCGGTAACGTCCTTTCTGAGGCCGATCGGCCCGCCAAACCGGCTGGATTTGATAACGTTTGAAAGGAAAGGTTAATTCGCTTTGATGTTGTACGACAAATCGTGCGAAAGGGACAGTCAGGTCATAACGTAATCCTTTTTCTGAGATCTTGTTGGTGAGCTTTATACTATTCTTTTCTAATAATTCCTGATCGGAGATGTTCCCGATAAAATCTCCTGAATTTAAGATTTTGAATAATAGCTTATCCCCTTCCTCTCCGTACTTGCCCATTAAAGTGGACAGGTTTTCCATGGCTGGCGTTTCCAGTGGCATATAACCGTATAGTTTAAAAACACTCTTGATCGTATCGAATATATAATTGCGCTTCACCATGATTTCAGGTGAATAATCTCTTGTTCCCTTTGGTATAGAAGGAAGTTGTGCCATAATTGTATTTGTTGTTTTTCCTTACAAAAGTATATAAAAAGTGTGATTGAAAAATAATGGTATTGGTGATATTTTTATTTTTTTGGAAAAAAATTGTTGGGTAGAATTGTGTTTGTATTTATTTTTTTCAATTTTGTAATTGAAATCATGTTAGATCAGATAACCATAAATAAGTTTATTGCCGGCGATGTGAAGGCTTTTGAACGTTTGTTCCGGAAATATGCGCGAAGTATGCAGCTTGTGGCATTAGGACTTTATCGGGATACAGCTGTGGCAGAAGATGCTGTTCAGGAAAGTTTTGTGTATTTGTGGAACCATCGGAAGGAGATGAAGCCTGATATTGCCATAGAGGGTTATTTATATTCTTGTGTGCGGCATTATGTGTTGAATTATATCCGGCATCAAAATATCCGGATCAGGCAGGAAAAAGAGATTGTGCGTGAGCAGGAATGGTTAGCGGGGTTGACGTACGATGAGATTGATGTAGATGCTAAATTATTGACTATAAAGAAAGTAATTGATGCATTGCCGGAAGGATGTAGAAAGATATTTGTGATGTCTGTAATTGAGGGAATGAGCTATACAGATACGGCCAAGGAATTGGGGGGGGCGGTGAATACAGTAAAGTCACAAGTGAAGATTGCTTATAAGAAATTAAAAAATACGGTTCAGAAATCTCCTGATAATATGTATCTTACTATTTTATTTTTACTTTCCTTAAAAAAAATACTATAATTTTTTCACCCTTTCGGGATGTTCATGTTCTTTATAAAAGAATTTCAAAATGCAGGAGCATGGATACAAGTACCAAAGAGGAATTATTCCGTAAAGTATGGGCAGCTCTTTATGAAGAGGGGAACAAAGATGAATTGCAGGTGCGGGAAGTTGTCGACCAAATGTATATGGCTGTAAAAGAACCGGAGTTGGATATAGAAGAAGTGTTTGATAAAGTACAAAGGGAGATAGGTACGGTAAGGAATAAGGAGCGGAGATTATGGTGGAATGTGATAAAGTGTAATAGTCAAGACTTGTTCTGACAGCTTGTTTAGTATCGGACAAAAAAACTGTCAGCTGTTTGTTGCGAAGTTAC
>NZ_LARL01000086.1:0-10298 GCF_000980295.1 Odoribacter sp. N54.MGS-14
ATCCTCGAATTGATGGCCGATCACGAAACTTTATTACCTGACGGTGAGGCAGAAATGAATTTCCGGATTATGGCTTACGGAATAAAAGAAATCAAGGTGATGAAAAAGTATGAAACCAGTGACAGCCTTTCCTATACGGAAGTACTGGATACGCTGGTTTATCAAATCCCCGACGATGAATTACCGGCAGGTTATCTGGCTGTATATGATGAACAAGGTAATAAAGTCGAGAACAACGTTTTTTCCACTACCCGTACAGACTGGGATGTGTTGCGTTTTTATGCACAAGGGGGAGATTTAAAGAGTAATGTTTTGGAAATAAAACGCCGGGATTTACCTGACCCTAACGAATACCAGGAGATTGTATATCCGGTGATTTTCCATTTATTGGTGCCTCCGGCAAATGCCCGGCCTTCCTATTCTATTTCTGTAGAAAAGTTACAGGAAAAATTAGACCGGGTGAATAATATTTTTAATGGCTTGATTTCTAAAAATCCCAACGGAGGAAATGCAAAGATCGTTTTCAAACTGGCAGAATACGACCAAAATGGAAATTTACTGGCAGAGAAAGGAAAAGAGGTCATCAACTTATCTTCGGACATGAACAAAACCGCCTACGAGCAATTCATCAATACCCCCGGCAGAATTTGGGATCCGAACCGTTATCTGAATATCTTTGTGGCAAAATATGCTGACGGCTGGACATCAACGGGAGCCTATACTTACATAGCAGTTCCTCCGACCGTCATTCAGAAAGGACAGGAAGCTATTCCGGGAATTACAGCAACGGAAGTCGAAAGTTTTACAGCAGCCGATGTAACGGATTACAAAGATGTAGCTATCTTGTTGAACTACGAAGGAGTATTGAATGTCAATTCGATGGAGAAAAATGATGCAACGGAATTGGCTACTATTTTCGGCTATTATCTGGGACTGAAGACAATGCAGTATTCTGAAAGTTATAACTGGGAAACCGGAGAAAATGAAAATAATCTGATCGACGGAGATACGGACTTTTGTCCGGATACTTATTTCTATGACCCACTTAATAACTTCACGATTTTCAAAACAGAAAAAGCAGAAGGGAAACGCTATACCTCTTTTAATATAATGGAAGGAAACAGTCGTAAAAATTCCATTACGGTCGATCAGGCCCGGAGAATGAGGATGGTGACCGATCGTTGTCCCTCCCGTTGGAGTTACAAATCCAATTGGGCATTTAATGGGAAACACGATTAACTATAAAAAGGTTGTCTCTGCAAAGGGACAACCTTCTTTTATCGCCTATCAGACTTTATTTCGTTTAACAAGACTACTTTATATTCACCTCAATGGCTGCCGGATATATTCTTGCCGGATCATAAAAAGTGGCACAACTATTTACCATATGTTCGAGTCCAAGCTTTACTTTTCCCTGAAATGCTTTTTTACCATTGACAATCAGAGTGATTTTCTTATTCAGATCGACTAGCTCCGGACATAAATAAATCACGACCTTTCCCTTGGTTGCCGGCCGATAATCTTTTTCGAATTTCAGTTCTATCCCCCAATTAGGGTCGGTCTCGATCGTTTTATAAGTAACCAGATCAACTTTCAATGAGATTTCATTTTCTTTTATCGCCAATTCATAATAAGTCCGGGAAGAATAGTCATCATTCGAACGCTCCTTAACGGCCAGATTATAAAATCCCTTCCGGTACACTCCGTCCATCTCGAAATTTTCCCAATTTACATTTTTAGGATAAGGGTTGCGGGTATATTGTTTCAACCAGGGAGTCGTAAGCGTATAATCGATAGCATGTCCTCTCCCTGGAATCAGTTCTATCCGATGGATATAATCTTCCGGATACAATTTCTTTAATCTTTCAAATTCATTTTTAGTATATGTTGTCAGTTTATTCCGGTAGAAACCGGCATCTGCGGCTCCGGTCAGAAAAGAAAAGGCAATATTCCGGCAGTTTTCGACAGGTGCATTTTTCAAAGGTTCTCCCCCGGCCATAGGTCCTGCTCCGGCCAGATAATCGGCATAATAAGAGGCGAGACGCTGGCTACCGTATCCCCCTTCGGATATACCGAAAAAATAGACTTTATCGGGATTGATATTTCCGGAAACAAAAGCCAGGCGTAACAACTTTTCCCAGGCAAACTGTTTTGATTTTTGCCACCAGCGGTAATAATTACCCATATTGGGAATCTGGGGTATAAAATAGGCCGAAGGAACATCGTCGAATTTTTGGCAAAGTAAGATCCCGGTTGCCCATTCCTGAGCCTTATCACCGGAACCATGCATATAGAGGTAAAGCGGGTATCCCCCTTCAGGCCCGGGCTCTCCCTTACATCCCCAATAATAGGGCATAACAGCATGCGGTTCGAGCTCTGCCGGCAAATCCCAATTACCGGAGTTTTCCTGTTCCAATTTACCGAGTCCGATCAATTTTTGCTCGTCAAACCGATTGTTCGCTTCTACCCACGCTTCCCAAACCAACTGGCGCTGACGGGCAATATCGACCAAAGATACCGGTTTATTGTCTTGATATAAGGTTTCATCGCCCGCCAGGTAATTTAAAAAGAACCGAACCATTTTCTCTTTCAACGCTTTATTTTCGCCGGCAACAGCTTCGTTTTCATTTCCGGAACCGACGGCCAGAGCCGGACAAGCATACGATAATATCGGAAGTACTAAAAAGCAAAAAATTTTTAAATAGTAGGCAGTAGCTTTCATTTTATTCATACCAGAAAATTTATAAATAGAAAAGAGGTATCACAAACGACACCTCTTTCCGAAATCTAACCACTCCTGAAAGAGTGTGAAGACAAAATTTATTGAATGACATTCAATTTTTTACCGATTTTGATAAAGGCTGCGATTGCACGATCGAGTTGTTCACGGGTATGAGCAGCCGACAACTGGATACGGATACGTGCCTGTCCTTTCGGAACGACCGGATAATAGAAACCGGTAACGTAAATATGTTCTTTCTGCAGCTCGGCAGCAAACTGCTGTGACAATACGGCATCATAAAGCATCAGTGCAGCGATAGCCGATTCAGAAGGTTTGATATCGAATCCGGCCTCTTTCAGTTTACCCCGGAAATATTCGGCATTGCTCATCACACGGTCACGCAATTCGGTACTTTCCGTCAACATATCGAATACAGCGATAGAAGCCCCGCAAATAGCCGGAGACAGAGAGTTGGAGAACAGGTAAGGTCTGGACCGCTGACGTAACATCTCAATCACTTCTTTTTTACCTGTCGTATAGCCTCCCATAGCTCCTCCCAGTGCTTTTCCCAGCGTACCGGTGAAAATGTCGATACGATCCATCACGCCGTTGTATTCGGCAGAACCACGACCTGTTTTACCGATAAAGCCGGCAGCATGGCTATCGTCTACCATGACGAGGGCATTGTATTTTTCTGCCAGATCACAGATTTCTTTCAATCGGGCAATATCGCCGTCCATAGAGAATACTCCGTCGGTAACGATAATCCGGAAACGCTGAGCCTGAGAAATTTTGAGCTGTTCTTCCAGATCTTCCATATTGGCATGTTTGTATCTGTAACGAACCGCTTTACATAAACGAACACCGTCGATGATAGAAGCATGATTCAACTCATCGGAGATGATAGCGTCTTCCTGACCGAACAAAGGTTCGAAAACACCTCCGTTGGCATCGAAACAAGCAGCATATAAAATAGTATCTTCAGTCCCGAAGAATTTAGAGATTTTAGCTTCCAGCTCTTTGTGAATATCCTGGGTACCGCAAATGAAACGAACAGACGACATGCCGTATCCCCGGGCATCCAATGCTTTCTTGGCTCCTTCGATTACTCGCGGGTGGGAAGAAAGACCCAAATAGTTGTTCGCACAAAAGTTCAATACGGTTTCGCCCGTAGTCAGTTTGATTTCTGCATCCTGAGGTGTTGCGATCAGGCGCTCGGTTTTATATAAACCGGCATCTTTTATAGACTGAATTTCAGCCTTTAAGAAATCTTGAAATTTTCCGTACATAGCAGTAAAGATTATTTATATAATTTCTTCAAACTTAGAAAATATTTCAGGAAATCCCATAAAAATATCACTTAAAGATTTTTTAAAGTTACAATCCGAACCCAAATCCCCCGATTTTCTAAGAATTCGTTAGTTTCGAAAGATGCCGGTAAATATTATTTCTTACTGAGTTTTTTCAATATCGGCTCGATGATCTCTTTTTGTGAAGGACGGGGAGCATCGGCCGAAATGATATTGAAGTGTTCGTCGATCAACAAGAAACGCGGAATGCCCGTAATATCCCAACCGGATTTAGTGCGGGAGTCCTGACAGTTCAGTTCGTTGACAGCGCCATGACTACCCCGCCCGATAAAGTTTTTCCAGGCTTTCTCACTTTCATCCACCGAGATTCCGATAAACTGTACATTCGGGTATTTACTGCTCAATTCATTGAAATAGGGCATTTCTCCCATACAAGGGCCACACCAGGTCGCCCAAAAATCGACATACATCGGTTTACCTTTATAATCACTCAGTTTTCCTTTCTTACCCTCGGAAGTCACAAGATCGAGATCGATAGCCGGACGTCCTTCCATCAACTTCGCCCGGCGCTCCAAACGCCCCAGATAAGCTTCGCTGAAATCTTTATATTTCAGTTTACCGGCAAAATCTTTCAATTCCCGGTATTTTTCCGGCGTCAGTTCCCCTTCCAGTTCTTCTCCTTTTTCCAGTACTTCGACCAGTTCTGCCAAACGGGCGGACTTCGGATAATCGAAAGCTTTCAAGTTATAGCAACTGACCAGGACATCCCTCACGACAGCCACATCCAGATAATCGTCCGAACCGGCAATTTCCCGCAAAATCGGATTCATATCCCCTTGTATAGAGGTATAAAATTTCTCTACCACCCGATTGAATTCTTCCTCCGACTTACAATCGCTCCACATCGCGTCCGAATAACCGGCAAAAGACATATAGCTATTCGCCACATCAGCTTTAATCCGTTCTTTTTCGAACAGCTTAAATTCCTTACTGACATTTTTCAACTCCTCCAACTCTTTCATACGCAGGGCAGCTAAACTATCCACCGTTTTTTTAGTCGCTTCAAAAGTCGGTTTCAGATTTCTTCCGGCCGAAAGAAAGGACCCTGCTTTCGGAAACAAGCGTCCTTTCAGATAGGTATTGGCTTCCATACCTTTCCCCTCGAATGTACTTTGCGGCTGGGAAGTACCCAAATATACTTTCAGTTCATCTCCGGGAGTCAGATACAAGGTATTTCGTCCGATACGGAAATAAGCAGGTTTGCTCAAAGGCAACACCAAATCGAAATTTCCATCTGCGTCCACGGGTATTTTTATCACTCCGGCATCCGAAATCTCGCCGGCAGCTCCATCCGGAGCCATATTCACTTCTGCCGCTTTAAATTCTTTCAACGAACCATACAAATGCACCGTGTTATTTTTTTCCCATACACGAGCAGCCCCCACATACAGAGACAAACGATCAAAATACTTTTCATTATTTTCAATTTTATCCTTATTCCTGAAACAATTTCGCTAATTTTTCATTCAACCATCCTCCACGGGCATTGGTGCTGACTACCCGGCCTTCGGCATCGACCAAAACACAGGAAGGCACACCATTGGTTCCGAAGAGTTTCATACATTCCTTGTCATAACTCTTCCCGTTCGCCCCGCAAACCTGTGTCCAAGCCATTCCTTCTTCCTTTACCGCCTTCAGCCAGGCATCCGTGTCGTCGTCTATCGAAATACTGACCATATCGAATCCCTTTCCATGGTAACGTTCATAGGTCTCTTTCAAATGGGGGATATCTGCCCGGCAAGGGCCACACCAGGATGCCCATAATTCCACCAAAGTATAATGACCTTTGCGTAATATCCCGGACAATTTCACCTTTTTCAAACCGGTGGTCAATACCTCGAAATCAGGCAATACATCTCCAACGTATAAAGGTTGGCCCAGGACAGCCTTCTCCAGCTCCTGTCCATCCGGGGTTTTCCGAAACTCTTCCGGGAAAAGTCCGGCAACCTCCCGGGCAACCCGTCTTTCATGTGCCCGTACATTCAACCCTTTAGCCACATATACGGCTACCGGAGAGGAAATATGCCGACGAATAAAACCGACCCCGGTATAAAAGATACTGTCGCGTACGGCATCCATTTCCCGGACACAGCGAAATACGTCTTCTTCCGTTCCTTTTTTATAATAATACACATGCCGGTAAGCATCGAACAAACTATCGTTCTGCAAAACAAACGGAGTCACCCGTCGCTTATAAGCCATATACAGATCATGAGATTCCGATCCTTTCACCTGTAAACCGGCAGGAAGTTCTTTTTGCAGTTTCGAAGGCATTTCAGCAAAAGGTAGAGTGACCTGAATAACAGCATTTTCAATAAAAACCGGAATATTCAGAATTTTATCCCACCCAAAAACCCGTTGTGAGGGATCTTTAAAATAAGTAATACAACGCAATTCCGGACCGTCAACTTTCCCTTTGAACTCAAACCGTCCGTTTTTTAACCGGGTACTATCGTAATAATGAGTTTGTCCGGTATTTGTCAGAAATACCCAATGATCATCCGGAGCTCCCTTCAATTCACCCTTCAGTACAAAGCCTTCCGGCTTGCCGGTACAAGCTCCTAACATCAATAAACCAGCTAGTATAATAAATACCTTCATACGCTCTATTTTTAAATAAATACAAAATCAGTAATTTCCCCAAAATCAGTATACACTTGCTTGGCCGGATAATGCTCACTATCCCCACCGACACTTCCGGTAGACGATAAATTCAGAATGACAAAATCTCCTTTACCGTTTCCCATATCGAAACCGATACCCAAACTATATTGCACATCAAATTCATAAGTATCGAAAGCATTACTGCTGGAAAGATAGCGCTTAGCGAATTTCATCTTCACCGCCTTTCCTCCGGCATGGGTATAAATAGCTGTCGCCTTTCCTCCTGCCTGCTTAAAATCCAAACGATAAACCGTATTGCCGGAAGCGTAAAAAAGAAGCCCACTGTACGGAGGGGTAGAGGCAAACACTGCACTTTCGTCCAAACCTTGGGGGATATTTATGGTATAATAGCCATTAAACGAAGCATTGTCCGAATAATTAAATCCTCTCGGATTGAACTCATAGACGAAACATCTGGTATCGTTTTTCGCCAAAGCATAGGCATACACACTGGTCCAGGCAGAAGCATACTGATAACCGGTTCCCAGATACAAGACTTTCTGGTCTTCAGGCAGTTTATTAGGATTTACAGCCGACACATTTCCATCCCGGGTCGGTATAGCCTTGATCAGATTCGTATTTTCCTCGCTTTCAATAAAATACAAGGGATCGTATTTCTTTACACCCAAACCGTCACTCGTATTATAATAGAAAGCGAAACGATGTCCTGCTTCATCGTACAACAAGGCATTATTACTAATTTTAGAAGCAAGCGTGATATTTACCTCTCCTTCCAGATCAGCAGCCGGCTTATAAATTTTCCCGGCACGGGGCGACTGATAAAGCATGCCGCCGGACAGCAACAAAGCACTGGCAGCGCCATCACCATCTGCTAAAGTGACATGCTGAAAATCAAAACTACTCTGAGCTAACGGAGCTACCATCCGTATCAGGCTGTCTTTCTTTTCAAAATGTTTCCACTGACAATATACGCCCGCTTCTGCCGGATCGTCCGTAATGACAGTAAACATATTCCAGCCCGATCCTGTACCATAATACTTACAGGAAGTCGTATACGACATCAAAGCCTGCGGTTTTCCGGTAAATCTTTTTCCGGTTTCTTTATAATAAGCATCTTCCTGTACGACGATGTCTCCCCCGATATATTCGATAGAACCTAATTCAGTCTGTCCGTTTTTACGGTGTAATATCATCCACGAACCGACATAAGGTTTGATCAATTCAATGGTCGTATTGACCGGATATTCTATATCCGTTATTCTATCGTATACATTCAAACGAAAATAATGGGCATAGGCCAGATTTTTAGCTTCAGGATCAATATGAAAACTTAAATTCTTTTCCAATCCAACCGTGTCGAACTTGCCATGTCCGTAAAAATTATGATTGGTTGTCGAATGCAGCCACGTATATTCCAGATTATCCTCATTTTCTTGTAAGGACTGAGACAATTGCGGTATAATTGTAACCGTCGTATCTTTATCCAGACGCACCGAATATACTTTATTTAAAGAAACATCCAGCGTATTTACCTCCTGATAAGTATAATTTCCCTTATCATCGTAGCACGAAGCCACGAGTAATCCTAATATAAAATAGATTAATCTTTTCATACTGTTCAAATTTTAAAGTAATTCCGAAATATCCGGGATCTCGATCCATTCCCCGGTATTCTCATCAATCAAAGGCTGATTGGCCGGATCTGCTTTATAGGCTTCAAAATCCGTATAAAATCCGTTCGACAAGAGTATATCGTAAAACTGATTGGTCATCATCCATTCATTCAGGGAAGTCCCTCCGTATTTTGTAATCAGATACCGGGCTTTCGTCTCACTATAATCACCGAAATACATGGCATAGTAACCGTCCCATTCTTCCTCATAGGATCCCCATAAACCGAGATTTACCGTATCTTCGGCCTTTAATCTGAAAAATTGTCTTTCTAAAGTACCCGCTTCAAAATCAGATTGGGCATAATCGAAAGTCAGATTAGCCGAATATGTAACATTGCGTGTTGCCGGACGTTTTAAAAGTATTTTAAACACAGCCTGTCCGGTATCGGCAGGTACATAATATGTTTCCGGAAATAAAACTTCCAATGCATTTTCATCAGGAGCATCGGTTTTAAATACTACTTTCCGGGGATAATCCACCATAGCACCGCTGATTTTCACCCCGATCAATACAGTATCTACCCGCAATGAATCGCCCAACGGATTTATACCGAAATTCACCTCATAGTGCAGATAAGCCGTATCGTCCTCCCAATAGGGCTCCTTATTCTGTCCCAGATAATAATCCCCCATAAAATTAATTTGTTGTCCTGCTCCATACTGTACCATTTCATACTCTTGACAACTGTATAACACCGCCAAAGCCAGCATCAAAAAGATAACTATTCCTATTTTTTTCATAATTCTTCCGATTAATTGGTTTTACCAAACAAAGTTTCATCATCCGGCCAGGAAAACATATAGTTACTTTCGGTCATATTACTGAGCGGACTATGTAAAAAAGTAGTATACCCATTGCGTTTATAGAAGTAGAACAACTGTCCTTCTCCATAAAACTCTTTCCGGTATTCTTTCTCGATCTCATTCAAACGGTTGGCTTCCGTACAAACCGTCGGGTCTATACCACGCATTTCCCTTACCTTATTTAAATATCCGGCAGCCTCTTCAGGAGTTGCAGCACATTCTGCCAAAATGTAATACATCTCCGACAACCGGATCAATACGACCGTACCTTCTGTAGAAGCCCATAAATTCTCCTGTTTGTACTTTCTCATCGTAATCCCATGAGTACCGTAATCGAAGCCAACCCCCTCCCGGATGCGTAAGTCATTCGACCCGTCATTGGCCACATCGAAAAGTTCGTCCAAAAACTCTTCCTTACTGATATAATAGGTATTCCCATTAGTGATCGTAGCCACTTGCTGGTCGAAATCGTCCACATACACCGAAAATACAATTTCTTTCGAACGCAATACATCGGAAGCATCTCCGATCAGATCGAAATAACCACTCCCAATCACCTGATTGGCATAATTCTCTGCCTCCGTCTTATTTCCGGCATACAGATACACCCGGGCCAACAAAGCTTTCACCGCATACAGATTCATCCGTTTATGACGATATACCAAAAAACGATCGCCTCCCATATCCTCTTCCTCATAGTCACTAACCGGAAACTCAAAATTCAGGGGATCGGTACCGGTGAGTAAGGTTTCCGCTTTTTTCAGATCGGAAATAATACTGTCCATGACCACATTCGACGGTTGCAACTCCTTGATTTCTTTACTGAATTCAGTCCGGTAGGTAATGCGTTTAGAAGTGGGATTATCCTTATAAACGGGGCCGAACATCCGCAACAGGTCGAAATGCAGGAAAGCCCGTAAACCTAAAGCTTCTCCCTTTATAATCTCATAATAATGACCGGTCGTAAAAACCTGTTTATTCTCATCGCAATAATAGAGCAGGTTGTTCACGTTAGCTATAATGTTATACATTTTTTCCCAGATCGTTTTAGTATAACTTTCCGTTTTGGTAGAAGGGAAAGTATACCACAATTCATTCTGATAA
>NZ_LARL01000089.1:0-10271 GCF_000980295.1 Odoribacter sp. N54.MGS-14
ACCCCGCTTTTGACCCGTTTCAGACGATCGGCATAATCCATTCTCAACTTCTGTTGAGTATCCATATATTCGGATTCATAAAGTCCACCGGCCACCTCCGCTTCCAGCTTTTCCCTGGCATTCAACAGATGATAATCCGATAAATCAGGTGCACTGATAGCCACGTTCAGATTATAAGAAACCCTCAATTGGCCTTCCTGCGGAGCCTTGGTTGTCACGACCACCACTCCGTTGGCAGCTCTTGATCCGTAGATCGCTGTGGCAGAAGCGTCTTTCAAAATCGTCACACTCTCGATACGGTCCATATTCAAGTCGAAGATTTTCTCCACATCCACCTCATATCCGTCCAGAATAAAGGTTGGCAGGTTCGGATCATTTTTCAAATTGGCTTCCGACAGTCCTTCAGCACCAAATCCGGAATTTCCCCGAATCCGGAAATTCGGCATGGAGTTCGGATTAGACCCCATATCCACATTGTCTTTCAAACGGAAAGAGGGATCAAACACCTGTAAAGCACTGAGCAGGTTATTGGAAGAGACTTTTGCCAATTCATCCTTACTCACCACTACGGCATTTCCGGTAAAACTGTCCTTATTTTTAGTAAAATATCCATTTACCACCACTTCTTCCATTTCAGCCACATCTTCCTCCATCACAATATTCAGTACAGGCTGTTTCGTATATTTTACCTCCTGTTTTTTCATTCCGGTAAATGAGAACACCAGAACCATATTTTCCATCTCAGGCAACTGCATTTTAAACTTACCGTCTACATCGGTCGCCACCCCGATGGTAGTACCTTTAATAAAAACGGAAACACCCGGCAGCGGATTGCCTTCCTTGTCTTTAACGGTTCCCTGCAAATCGAGGGCAGTCTGAGGGAGAGCGCTACGGCGGTTGATGACGATGATCTGGTCCAGCAGTTCATAGCGCAAATCCGTCCCCTTCAAGCATTCATCCAAGACCTTGGAGATTTTTGCATCGGTCATCTCGATGGATACCGGTTTCAAGCCATTCAACTGTTCGTTATTATAAACGAAAGTATAACCGCACTGAGCTTCTATAAGTTGAAAGATCTCATGCAAAGCCGTCTCTTTCACCCGGATACTTACCGTGCCGGTTTGTGCGTAAGACATAGCCGATACCTGCATCATACCGGCCCAACAAAGAAATAAAATCAACTTCATTTTTCTCAAAAATTTTCCGGGAATACCCTCTTCCGGATACCACCTTTTTCGATTTTTTTTCATAAATTTGTTTTTAACAGATTAAACACCTTGTTGTTTAATTTAGCCACCGGAAAGGACCAGTTTCCGGTGGCTAGTCTTTTATTAAAATTATAATATTTGCTTTCCTCACGAAATATAGGGACGTTTATTCAGATACGATTACCGTTCGCCCAACCACACTAAAATGTACCAGGTGAGTACGTTCCAAAAATTTCAACACTTCATTAATCGTAGCATGCCGGGGAATATTGCCCGTAAAATGCAAATCTTTTACTGCCGCATTCTGGTAGAAAATTTCAAAATCATACCAACGAGACAAGATCGACATGACCTCTTCCAATCGTTTTTCACGAAATACAAATCTTCCATCCTTCCAGGCAATCTGCTCGTAGACATCCGATTTCACTATTTTCACCCCTCCCTGATCGACATTAGCTTCAAAACCGGGAGAAAGCGAATAAGCCTTACCGGCGACATTCAATTTTACCGCGCCCTCGACCAAAGTAGTCTTAACCGCCTCATCATAAGCATGTATATTAAATGAAGTACCTAAAACCACGACCTCCACCCGATCTACCTCTACCCGGAAAGGTTTAGCTTTATTTTTAGCCACTTCGAAATACGCTTCACCGGCCAACTTCACCCTTCTTTCATCGCCTACAAAAGTGTTCGGGAATTCGAGTTTCGAATCGGAATTCAACCACACTTTCGTACCATCCGGTAAAATCAGTTGATATTCTCCTCCCCTCGGCACCACGATCCAACTTTTTTCCACCGCTACTGCTTTATCGGCCAACGAATCACCGGGCAATATCATAACTCCATCTTTTTCCTCTTTTAAAACCATCCCCTCGATTCGTTTCTCCTGCTTGTTCCCGGTATTTCCCAAGGCAATCCGTTCACCGCTTTTCAACTCGATATAAGCTTGTTTATATCCCGGACAAATGGTATCCATAGAAATAGCGGCCAATGTCGATTCCTGAGGCTGTGACACCTGAGCCCTGAAATACAACCATACCCCCAGGCATAATCCGAAGAAAACAGCTGCATAACGCGCCACCCGAATATACCACAAACGACGGGAAGAGCCGATACCCGTCTTCCGGCAAATCACTTTCCAATCGGTTTCCTTTTCTTGCCGTTGCCGATATTCCAACTTTGCAAACAATATTTTTTTATCCCTGATTCGCTGAAAAGTTTCCCGATGTTTCGGCGATTCATCCAACCATACCCGCAATTCTTCCTCTTCGGCAACACTAAGGTTGTCTTCCAAATAATTTTTGATCAGGAAAATTTTACGCTCTATTTCATCGTAATTATTCATAACGTCACAGACTTTTAGCTCTTTTAACTATAATACAATTAAAAAGGCCAAGAGAATGACAAGGAAAGTAAAAAAAGAGAAAAAAATTATCACAGTCCCAACAAGACTGTGATAATGAAAAGATTATCTAATTTATTTTTTAATGTTTTTCGGGCCCTGGCTTTATGGGTTTTCACCGTATTCACAGAAATCTGCATGATTTCAGCAATTTCGAAATTATTTTTTCCCTCCATATGGAAATATACCACTTTCCTTTGTTCCTCGGGTAATTTTTCAATTTCTTGTGCAACAATACGATGTACTTCTTCTTCAATCACTGTATCTTCGAAACCCCCTTCTTCTTCCATTTGCAGATACTCCTGAATATATTTTTCCTCGACCCGTTTACTTTTCAAGTAGTTGAAACAGCGGTTACGAACCACTTGATAAAGAAACATTTTCAGGTGTAGTTCAGATTCTATAATCATCCGGCTGTTCCACAAAACAATAAAAGCTTCCTGAACGATATCATGCATTCTTGTCTCTTCTTTTATAATCCGCACCACCCAAAGACATAATGCATGATAATATTTCTCGTAGTATTGCCGAAAAATACGTTCATCTCCCTGTTTAAATAATGTGAACCGATCTTCTTTCTCCTCTACCATAAAATAAAACATCTTACGGCCTACGAAGATAGAACAATATTTTCAACAAACACGCTCTGTTTTTCAAATTTCCTTTTGCCTACTCGATCTTCAAATCCTGTAAAACCAATCGTTCTTCGTATTGAGGTTCGGTAAACACGATACGCAAAGCCTTGATCGGAACCGTACAGATCACTTCACTGTCCCCTTCGGCATCGAACCAGCCGGAACGTATAAAACGCTCTCCATCCGTAGATATTTCGACAATAGCATGGGTAATGATATAATGGCTGGTCTGGTAAGCTCCACTCTTAATCGTTATTTTACGGCAATCCAAAGGTTTTTCGAATTCGAACAAAACGGTATCCCCGTCTTTTACCCGCCGATTACTTCTGAAAAAAGTTTTTTCGTTTCCATCCGCCAGCAACTGGGCCGGACATTTCGGATGAGCATCGATAGTCGTCGTCACCTTCATCTCCGGATGCAAGTACTTTTCGATACCGACAGCAATACTTCCCCAATGCGGCGTAAAAAATGTCTTAAACCGATAGTTTTCAGGTTGTTCTGTCTTTATCTCACCGGTATACAACGGAGAGAAACAGGTCGGTTCGTTACCATCGGCCGTGTAACGAATCACTGCCCCTGGGTAAGGAGCCGCTGCGGTCAATACCCCGTTCTGATGAGTAACTTCCGGGAAAGGTACCCGAAAACGAATGCCTTTCTGATACAAGCGCATATAATGACTCCTATCCAGACGTCCCTTGAAATCGGTCCATTCTCTTTGCTCCTGGGGTGTCCATCCGATTTCTGCCGTAACGCACAAACGCGGGAACATCTGATATTCACAATGCCAGGCCGGACGATCCATCATTTCCGACCAGATCGCCCCTTCCACTCCCAGCACATTTTTTCTTTCAGCCGGTTTCAGGCTATCGGGAATCAAGGGATTAAAAGCATATGCTTTCTCTGTAGGCACCATCCCTGCCCAATAATGTCCGCGTTCCAGCGGGGTCTGTCCCATATCGAAATAACAGTATTCCCCAGGCATCATCACTACCGGTAATCCTTTCCGGGCAGCAGCGATACCATGGTCCAGTCCGATCCACGAGAAGACTACCGTACCCGACGGCAGTTCTCCTCCGTCCATAATCTCACTCCAGCCTCCCATTTTCTTCCCTGCAGCTTCGACTAATTCCGCTACCCGGTGGATAAAATAATTCTGTACCTCGGCAGGTTTCTCAAAATGCTTCTCTTTCATCAATCCGGTACACCGGCGACAGTTTTCCCAATACTCCATCTCTACTTCATCCCCTCCGATATGGATATATGGACAAGGAAACAAGCCTGCTACTTCTTTCAGGATATCCCCCAGGATTTCGTATCCCCGTTCATTGGCAGCACACCAGGAATTCTGCGACAATTCGTGCTTCCCGGGATCTATATAATCACAAAGAATTTCAGGATAAGCAGCAGCTACCGCCCGGCTGTGTCCCGGCACTTCGATTTCCGGCATAATCATCACCTGCCGTTTAGCAGCATAACCGACCACTTCCCGGATCTGTTCCTGCGTATAGAAACCGCCATAACGGTAGTATCCCGAACAAAAAGTAGGTTTTAACTTTTCGTTCGGTCCCCTCCATGCACCGGTACGGGTCAGCTCCGGATATTTTTTGATCTCTATCCGCCATCCCTCATCATCCGTCAAATGCCAGTGAAAGACGTTCATCTTGTGCATAGCCAGCCAATCGATACAGTTTTTAATAAAATCTACCGAATAAACCTGACGGCATACATCCAGTGAAAATCCACGCCATCCGAACCGGGGATAATCTTCAATTTGCACTCCGGGAACGGTCCAGCTTACCGGTTGTACTTCAGTCTGAAAGATTTCGACAGGAAGCAATTGCAACAACGTCTGGATGCCATAGAATATTCCTTTCTCCGAAGCCCCTTGTATACGCACCCCCCACTCGGTAACTTCCAACCGATAGGCTTCTTCAGATAATTTCTTCAAGCTCTTATCGAGGCTTAAACGAATAGCCGGCTTGCTTTTTTCCGCTTTATTACTCACTGCTAAACGATACCCCATAGCCGGTTGAAGATAATCTGCCAACAACTCCCCACAAGTTTTCAAATCGTCATTCACCACAATGGAACAGGCGGAAGTGATATCGAACCGGCCATCGGTTTCTACTAATTTCACCGGCTTAGGTACGATATCGATGGCAGCCTCTACATGCCGCAAACTAACACAACCTAAAAACACGACTAACAGAAAAAGATTTCTTATCATAACATTCGAATTAAAGGTGATCATATATTGGATTCTGTTCTCTACATTCAGCATGCAGAAGATAAAAATAAAATATTAATTCTTGCTTATCTTTCAACAGTTCTCTCAATTCCCGCATGCCTTGCTTCAATAAAGTCTTTACTGTATTTACCGACACCCCCAATTCCTCGGCCGCCTCTTTATACATCTTCTCCTGCAACATAACCACCGTAACCACGAGACGGGTTTTATCGGGTAATTTTTCCAAGGCTCCCCGGATCAGTTCCACCGCGGAATCGTCCAAACGTTCGGCCTCTTCCAAAGCGATCTGATAATGAAGAAGATCCAGGCTTTTTACAGGTAATCTCTTCTTCTCGAGCCAGTTGATACAGGCATTTTTCACTACGGTAAACAAAAAAGTACCCAATGCCTCGGGAACGATACCGGCAAAGGTCTGTTTCGACCATAATTTTACCATTTGTTCCTGTACCAAATCTTCTGCACTCTGCAAATCATGCAAATACGATTCGGCAAATACCACTAAGGGTCTGTAATACCTTTCGAACAAGGCATCCATACCGAGCGGTTCTTTTTCCCGAAGTGTTTGCAATATCTTTGAATCTGACAACATGCCGGACATAAATGATGGACAAATATATATAATTTTAACTACAATTTATAATTTTAAAACTAGTGTAAAGTCCGATCCTGGTATAATTTATAGCAAAGCCATTGTTTCCGCTTTATTTTCCCAATAATATAAACTTAGTACAGATTTTGAAGATTAATTTTTACTTTTGCCGTAAACAAAACAGAAATATAAATGAAAACGATAATTTGTATGACGACACTTATCTTATCGATAACTTCGTGTAGCGAAAAGCAGGCCGGCAATCCTTTGCTGGAGCATTTCACTACCCCTCATCAAACCCCTCCTTTCGACCGCATCGAAACCCGGCATTACGAACCGGCTTTCGACCAGGCCATCGAGGAAGCCAAGCAAGAAATTAAAACGATTTCAACTTCGGCAGAAGCTCCGGACTTTGAAAATACCATTGTGGCGCTCGATCAGGCCGGAGAAAAACTGAGCACGATTTCTTCGATTTTTTTCAATCTAAACTCCGCCTGCACCAACGAAGAGATGCAACAGATCGCCCAACGGGTTTCGCCGAAACTCACTGAATACGGAAACAGTGTATACATGAATCCGGAACTTTTTGCACGGGTGAAAAAAGTATACGAATCCCGGGACCGGCAAAGTCTGACACCGGAACAATCTACTCTTCTGGAAGATACGTGGAAATCCTTTATTAAAGGAGGAGCCAACCTGGAAAGTGCAGCCCAGAAAAGATTTCAGGAAATAGCCATGGAGTTATCCCAACTGGGATTAAAATTCGACGAAAATACCCTGGCCGAAACCAACGGATTCACCCTCCACATTACCGACGAAAAAGATCTGTCAGGTCTTCCTGAAGGAGCGGTCGAAATGGCTGCGATGACGGCAAAAGAAAAAGAATTGGAAGGCTGGCTGTTCACTTTGCATGCCCCCAGTTACATTCCTTTTATGAAATATGCCGACAACCGGGAATTGCGGGAAAAAATGTACCGGGCTTATGCTTCAAGGGGAAACCGGGATAACCAATACGACAACAAAGAGGTGATCCGGAAGATGGTTACTCTCCGCCTGGAAAAAGCACAACTATTGGGCTATCCGACCTATGCCGAATACGTACTCACCGACCGGATGGCCCAAAACACGGAGACGGTGAATACCTTCCTCGGTCAGCTGCTGGCAGCTTCCCATCCTCATGCCCTGGCCGAAAAACAGGAAGTAGAAGAATTTGCCCGGCGTCAGGGATTTAAAGGCGAATTACAACGCTGGGATTGGGCCTATTATTCCAATAAATTGAAACAGGAAAAATACGCGCTCGACGACGAAATGCTAAAACCCTATTTCAAACTGGAAAATGTACAGCAGGGGGTATTCGGATTAGCCAACCAATTGTATGGCCTTACTTTTAAAGAAGTGGACAATATCGCCAAATACCATGAAGATGTAAAAACCTTCGAAGTATACGACCGGGACGGCCGTTTTCTTGCCGTCCTCTATACGGACTTTTTCCCACGCGAAAGCAAAGGCGGTGGTGCCTGGATGACCGAATTCAGAGGCCAGCATAAAAAAGACGGGCAGGACGTACGGCCGCTGGTTTCTCTGGTGATGAACTTTACCAAACCGACAGCCAGCAAACCTTCCCTACTGACCTTCGACGAAGTGACCACTTTCCTGCACGAGTTCGGACACTCCCTTCACGGGATGTTATCCCAATGTACTTATAATTCTACCGGAGGGACCAATGTCTACCGGGATTTTGTCGAGTTACCTTCTCAGATTATGGAAAATTGGGCACTTGAAAAAGAGTGGCTGGATACCTGGGCCGTACATTACCAGACCGGAGAGAAAATTCCCCAGGAATATATCACTAAGATCCACGAAGCAGCCAACTTCCAGAGTGGTTACCAAAACGACCGCCAATTGAGTTTCGGCCTGGTCGACATGGCCTGGCATTCGGTCACCTCTCCTGTCAACGGTTCTATCCAGGCATTCGAAAATCAGGCAATGGCTCCGACCGAATCCTTTCCGCCCGTAGACAGCAGCTGTTTTTCTACCGGTTTCGGCCATATCTTCGGAGGAGGTTATGCTGCCGGCTACTACAGCTATAAATGGGCGGAAGTGTTGGATGCAGATGCTTTCTCGGTTTTCAAACAACAAGGTATTTACGACCAGGCTACCGCCGAATCTTTCCGGAAAAATATCCTGGAAAAAGGCGGTTCCGAACACCCGATGATACTTTATAAACGCTTCCGGGGCCAGGAACCGACCATCGACGCATTGCTGGAACGAAGCGGACTGAAAAGTAAATCAGAATAGGACCTTCCACTCTAAAATCAAGTACAAACTTGCTAACAGCAATATAGATATCCGACAAAATAAATAAGTGAAACCAGTCTATCTGATTTCACTTATTTTCTAAAAGGGAATTCAGGTATTCGGGAGTTATTTCAGAAATAGTTACTTTTTTGCCTTGTTCTTTCAACCGTTGAATTTGCAGATTCGTCTTCTGCAAATTCTCCGATAAAGATCTGAAAACCCTTTCAGAAACCTGAATCTCCTGCGCATTTGTCAAATCACACACGTAGGCATCGTCCACCACTTTCACATGACTATAAAAACGATACAAAGCCACAAACATCTGAGCCGAATCTTCGGCAGTTACCGAAGCTTGAATTTGAGTCCCCGGAAGAAATTTCGACATATCGACGTCTAAAAACTTGTTTGTTTTGACGTATTGTTGGCGTAAATTGATCGAACTAGTCCTTTGCTTCTTATCCTGCTCATGCGAACACGATACAAACAAAACAAAACCAAGTAGATATCCTAAATAATTTCCCGACATTTTATAAAAATAGATTAAAACGTATCAATCAATTCTATTAGAGACAAAAAAGTCAATACGGTGCCCATGTCGCGACAAAACCTACATTTATATTACCCTCTCGTTCATAATATGAGGCATCAAATTTAAAAACCCACAGAAAAGGCAATTCATGCTCGGGAACGTCAACATAAAATGGAGTTCCCATCGTATGCCGATAAGGAGGTAAAACAATATACTCTTCACCCTTTTGCAATTGTAAACATTCATAGAATGCAATAACCGGAATAGAACTATTATTCCCTATCGACACACTAATATAATTATTTCCCCAAAAAGTAAAAGTTTTACTCCCTGACGGGACACCCATAATAGTGGTTCCGAACGAAGTCTCAACTCTTGCTGTACTCGTGGTAAAAGAACTTAAAATTAAAGAAATAGCAATGACACTAATCATCGATCTTAATTTCTGAATTGTACTTTTCATAATCCATTTGGTTTAGGGAATGATCTTCCTTCAAATAATAGAGGAGGAAGATCATTCAATGTAATAATAAATTATTTATTATTCTTCCTCATCATCTTCTACAGGAGGAGGTAAAGTTGCTTTGTACTCATTGTATTTCTGACGGAATTTATTTCCAGCTGCCTGTATATCCCAATTATATTTTTTAAAGAATTCGACAATAACTTTATATTTAGCAGTTCTGGCTATACTGTTGTCTAAATAATCCTTTTTGATGTTATCATAAGATTCCATAACTAAAAGACTAAGCCAATCTCCAAAATCTGTTGTAAATTTTCCAGAACCGGCTCCAGACAGGAATCCTCCGTTTTTACATAATTCATCGATTGCTTTATCATATTTTTCTTCATCACCGTCTTTTTGATATTGCTCTCTGATATTATCATAAGCTTCCCCATTATCATAAGCTTTTCCAGCCAATACAAATTCTTTGATCGGTTCATCGAAACGCTGAGCGATCATTGTCCCGAAATTTTTCCAAATCAAACCCGAAATCAGAGAATCCTGATAATAATAATCCGGGTTAGCCTCTTTAGTGACAGGCAAAGCTCCCTCCATTTGGTTCGGCCAACACAGTACAAACCGACTTCTTCCTAATTGTGCGTAATCAGCTGCCCACCAACTACCATTATAGGTTTTTACAAAAAATAATTCCAACGGGAAATAAGCTTTTGCAAACTCTTTGGAAACATTGCTCAATAAGGTCTGAGAAAAAATAATCGCATTTTCACGACAAGTATCATCGATCATTGTAGCTCCCATACGGTTATTAACATCTTCATACAAATAAGCATTGGTCACTTCATGCCAATCTGTGAAATCCATTCTCACCCAAAGGCCATAATCGTTATACATTTCTT
>NZ_LARL01000087.1:0-10241 GCF_000980295.1 Odoribacter sp. N54.MGS-14
TACCGGAGGACCATTGGAGCAGGAACGAGTGTCCGGTTAGGTTTTCCGAACGCCCGACCGGTGGTGTCTGACGAACGTAGTGAGGAGTTCCGCCGGTCAGTGAAGGAAAGCCTTAACGGACCGTTCCAGGCGAACCGGTCCTCCGGTATAAAGCCCGGAATCGGAATAGAAAGAAAAAAAATTAAACCTACCTTATATTTATAAAAAACAATAAAAAACGTTATCTTGTCGCACTGAAAGAAGAAGACGGATACGGCTCTTCACGATAAAATAGAATAGAGATGTTTACATTTGGATTACTTTGTTTTACCTCGTTTTTTACGTTGATCAATCCGTTAGGAGCGATGCCGGTTTTTATGACCATGACGATGGAGCTGGATGAAAAAGAACGTAGAAAAGTGGCCCGCCGGGCTTCTTTGGTCTCTTTTCTCATCATGATGTTTTTTGCTATTTCAGGCGATTTGTTATTCCGTTTTTTCGGTATTTCCATCGATAGTCTGCGGATTGTCGGAGGAATCATCTTCTTGATTATGGGGATGGATATGTTGCAAGCCCGTTTGGTGAAAACCAAGGTGAAAGAATCGGAAGTGAAGAGTTATGTCAACGATATCTCGATCACGCCTTTATCTATTCCGATGTTATGTGGCCCTGGTGCGATTACCAACGCAATCGTTATGTGGAACAAAGCTACCGATTGGGAAACCAAAATGATTATGGTCATCGCCGTAGCTGTGGTGATTACTTTGGTATATCTTATTTTAAGAAGTTCCTCCCGGATTATCAAGATACTCGGCGAAACCGGCAATAACGTGATGATGCGGTTGATGGGGCTGATCGTGATGGTGATTGCTGTCGAATTTTTCTTTAGCGGGCTAAAACCGATCGTGATCGATATTTTGCGTTCGGTAGGCTGATCTTTTATTCGAAAAATAGGAAAATAACTAAAGTGTACAAGTTTTTTAAGCGTTTGCGGAGATATTGTTTTGCCCGTTGGCGTTGTGTTTTTACAGTAGATTCGGCAATTTGTAATTTTTCTGTAATTTCCCGGATGTCCATGTGCTCCAGGTAGCTCATTTTGAAAATCCGCCGGCATTCGGAAGGCAATTCTTCAATGGCAGCAAAAATTTCCTCGAATATCTCCGCTTCGATCTGGTGGCGGAAATAGGTGGCTTCTTCATATTTGGGAGTGTCCAGACGTTGTTTTAAAAATGTCCGGGTATTTTGCTTCTCCAAAGCATTCAGGGCTTTGGATTGTACACAGCTGTACAAGAATGATTTCAGAGCGATCAGGTTTGGGAAATCATAGCTTTTCTCATAGAAACGAATAAACACTTCCTGAACGACATCTCTTGCTGCTTCTTCATCTTTTAATATTTTATTGGCAAAAAAACATAATGCGGCGTAATAACGATGAAATAACAATTCGAAAGTTTTTTCATCGCCCTCTTTGAGTCGTTGTAAAACGAGCGTTTGATCTGTGATCTCCGGATTCATGTCTGGCTCTGATAATTCGACGATCAAATTTATGACTTTATCTTAGAATTTTCTCTAATAAAACCATTAATTTTGAATTCCATGAATGATAACAGCATGTTATATCTCGTTTTATTGGGTTTTGCTTCCGGGTTTATCAATATGTTCGCCGGAGGTGGATCGATGTTGGTGGTTCCGTTTTTGATTTTTCTCGGTTTGCCGCCCCATGTGGCTAATGCAACCAACCGGGTGGCTATTCTTCTGCAAAATATCGTTTCGACAGCTACTTTTCGACAGAAGAAAATATTGAATTTTAAAACGGATTATCCTTTACTGCTCCCCACTACCTTGGGAAGTATTTTAGGAGCTTTTACGGCTGTCGACATCCAGGCTGCCGTTTTACAAAAAATGATCGGGGGATTATTGGTGGTGATGTTTTTTATGATTTTGCTGGATCCCAATACCTGGGTGAAATCTAATATTGAAAAAGCAAAAGCCCGGCATCCCTGGGTACGTTTTTTGATATTTTTGGGGATCGGCTTCTATGGCGGTTTTATACAAATCGGTGTCGGTTTTTTTATGCTGGGTGGTTTGGTATTGGGATGTGGCTACGATTTGCTCAAGGCAAATGCTTTGAAAGTATTGCTTATCTTGATCTATACTTTCGGGGCACTCATTATTTTTGTCTGGTATGATTTGGTAGATTGGCGTACCGGTTTGATTCTGGCTTGCGGTAACATGGCGGGGGCCTGGATCGGGACCCGGTTGAGTGTGAAATGGGGAGCGAAGTACATACGTTATATTTTATTGCTTGCATTAGTAATGGTCGCTCTAAAACTTTTCGGAATATTTTGATTATTTTTTCATCTTTTGTCATCCTTTTGCTTCTTTCACCGGTTTTAATAGAAAATGAAGAAAAGATGACCTCTAAAAAATATACTCCTCAGGAAATTGCCCGTTTGATTTTGTTTTGTTGGCACGGAGAAGCAGATAAACAGCAAATGACCGAACTGGAAGAATGGTTGGAAGAGAGTGCAGACAACCGCTCGTTTTATGAAAGCCTCGGGGCCCGTTCATATCAAGGAACAGAATGGCAAGAATATATGAAATACGACTCCCGGAAAGATTGGAAACGGGTGAAAGTAGCGATGAAACGGAGGAAGCGTGTTCCTTTCCGGTATTTATTGCCGTATGCTGCATTGGTACTGATAGCGATAGGGCTTGCCTGGATGATAAAATATAAAAATACCGGAAAATCTGAGCAGCCTGTCTCGATGGTTGAAACTATTCGTCCAGGTAGTTCAAAAGCGCAGTTGGTCTTACCGGATGGACGTCGCGTGGATTTAGAAGTGGATAGGGGATGCCAGCAATTGAAAGGCGAGAATTTTGTAAATGATGGAAAACAACTGGTTTATCATGAACAGGAAAACGGTAAAAGGATACAATGGCATACTTTGTCGGTACCCCGTGGAGGAGAATACAAATTGGTTTTGGCCGACGGTACCCGGGTGTGGTTGAATGCTGCATCGGAATTGATGTATCCGGACCATTTTTCAGCAGATCAGCGGAAAGTGGTGTTAAAGGGGGAAGCTTACTTCGAAGTGACGAAAGATGTGAAGCGACCTTTTTCAGTCGTTTTGGGGGATATGGAAGTAAAGGTGCTGGGTACTTCGTTTAATGTGTCGGCTTACCCCGGCGTTAAGCGTCAGACGACTTTGATAGAAGGGCAGGTGGCTGTCAATTGGCATCGGCAGCAGGTTGTCATCAGGCCCGGCCAACAGGCCGTCGAAACTGATGAAGGACTGCGGGTGGCTTCTGTGAATGTCATGAATTATGTCGGTTGGAAGGAGCACCGTTTTGTATATGAAAATAAATTATTAGGGGAGGTATTGGAAGACCTGGAACGCTGGTATGATGTCGAAGTGTTTGTCATGCACGATGAAATCCGGAATTTACATTTGACAGCTAATTTACCGAAATACGAAAATATGGATAAGGTGTTGGAAATCATTGAATATGCGGCTTGTGTGAAATTTGAAGTAAAAGGCCGGACGGTTGTGGTGAGACGGGATTGACTCAAGAAAAACAGGAAAGCGCGCTAACACTTTCCTGTCGATAATAAATAACGCCCTTTTGGCGAAGGGTCATTATTCACTTAATTAAAACACGACAAATCTATGAAAAAAAATCAAGAATCCGATGTCGGAAAAGCTTCCGGTGTAGTTTGGAAAATGTGGTTGACTATGAAATTGCTGTTTTGTTTCCTTCTGATAGGATTTTCTACTGTCTATGGCAATGCTTTTTCACAAGTAAAAATCAGTATTTCGGTAAACGAGGTTTCCTTGCAGGAAGTGTTTGAAAAACTGACTGAACAGACGGGGTATCATTTTGTGTACAGTAATGAAATGTTACAACGGACCGGAAAGGTAAGTGTAGATATGCAAGATTGTGATCTTGGACAGATTATGGCTGTATGCCTGAAAAATACAGGTTTATGGTATCGGTTGGAAGACAATATCATTGTGATTTCTCCGAAATTCAGGCAACCTGATGTTCCTCAGAAAAAAATCACCCTTACCGGGAATGTAAAAGACAAAGAGGGACGTCCGTTGCCGGGAGTAACCATTCTGCTGAAAGGTTCTGCCGTGGGAGTGGTGAGTGATGTGGATGGAAATTTCACTCTGACAGTGCCGGAGGAATCGGGACTGACGCTTGTATTTTCGTTTGTGGGGATGAAAACGCAAGAAGTAGTCTTAAGCGGTCAGCAAGTGTTACATATTGTCATGCTGGAAGATGTGTCTCAAATGGAAGAAGTTATCGTTACCGGTTACCAGGAAGTCAAGAAAGAGAAAATGACCGGGGCGGTAACCACCATCTCCTCCGAAAAACTTAGTGACCGTTACACTCCGAATCTTATCCAGAATCTTGAGGCTCGCGTTGCCGGTCTGTCGACCTACGGCGGCAAACCGATTATCCGCGGAACGGGTACGCTCTATGGCGAATCGGCTCCGTTGCTCGTTGTGGACGGTCTTCCGGTCGAAGGCTCTATCGAAGACCTCAATCCCTATGACATCGCTTCGGTGAACGTTCTGAAAGACGCTGCAGCGTCGGCTATCTACGGTGCGCGCGCCGCAAACGGAATCATTGTTGTAACAACCAAGAATGCCCGTAACAAAGGCAAGATCGACATTGACTTCCAGGCAAACATAACCTTGTATGAAAACAAGAATGTCGATTATCATGATAACTTCCTGATGAACGCCGAAGAACAGGTGGAACGCGCCAGCGAATACTATGACTATTATTTCAACCGCAAGTATGCCGACGATCCGAGTATGACCCGGGACAAAGTCATAGAGAATTTCGGAAAGAACATTACCGACGGCGCTCAGATAAACCCCGTGGCCTATGCCTGGTATCAGCACGCGGCGGGCAATATCGGTCGCTCCGAACTCGACAACATTCTCGCTGATTTGTCGAAAAACAACTTCGCACAGGATTTCGCCGACAACATCTATCGTCGCCAGGTCATGCAGCAGTATAACCTCTCGCTCCGTGGTAGTTCCGACAAGTTCCGCAACAACTTAGTGATAAACTATCGCACTGACAACATGGGCATCATAGAGCATAAGAGCAACTGGCTCAACGTTTACTACAAAGGTAGTTGCGACCTTGCAAAATGGCTCGTGGCCACATTCTCGGTAAACGGCGTATACGCCAATATAAAGCAGTATGGCAACGATTACAACGTTAATCTCGACCCGTTCTCCTATGCCCAGTATCAGTCGTTCTATAATGCCGACGGCTCCGTTAAGAAACTCTATTCATGGTACTGCGGCAATGAATACATGCCCCTTCAGGAAGGCATGGAAGATCTCGGATTCAACCTCGTTGACGAGCTTAGGGATAACCAGACAAAGACGCGCCGTCAGGAAATGCGCTACCATGGCGATCTTCTCTTTAAGATTATCCCCGGACTTACGGCTCAGACCCAGTTCGTATATGAAGTCAACTCTCAGAACGTCCTGCAACATGCGACACAGGAGAGTCACGCCGCACGCACAATCAAGAATGCGTACGCCAAAATGGATACAGAGAGCCACAAGCTCGTTTATATGACTCCCGAAACCGGTGGATTTCTTCAGACTACTCATACCAGCGGAAACTTTTGGACTGCCCGTGGCCAGCTGAACTACACCAACACTTTCGGCAAGCACGAGATTTCGGCTATCGCTGGTCTGGAATTCCGGGAGACGAAAACCAGTGGTGACAAATCGCTTGTTCTCGGATATGACGAACAGCTTCAAAGCAGTGCTACCCATACTGTTGATTTCGGAACTTTATCGCAGATGAGCAATTCGCCTTACTTTCAAATGAACGGCTCTCCTTTCCCGTGCAACCAGTTCGCGTTCACACCCTATCTTGAAAACGGAATGGGAATCGTGAAAGAAGTTCGCCATCGCTATGGTTCGGGTTATTTCAACGCAACCTACACCTATGATAACAAATATAACATTTTCGGTTCGTTTCGAAAAGACTATGCCGACATCTACGGTCTCGACGCCAAGTTCCGTGGCAGACCCCTGTGGTCGGTAGGTATAGGCTGGAACGCCCACAACGAGAGTTTCCTCCGCGACCTGTCCTGGATGGATTTCCTGAAACTCCGTTTCTCCTACGGTGTTACCGGTAATATCTATCAAGGTGCTACCTCTCACATGACGGCATCGTCGGGCGACATAAATTCAACGACCAATCTGCCTGTCGCCTCTATTTCATCGCCCGCCAATCCTGACTTGCGCTGGGAGCAGAACCGGACGACCAACGTCGGTCTCGACTACGGTTTTATGAGCTATCGTTTGCGTGGATCGCTCGACTATTACGTGAAGACCGGTAAGGATATTTTTGCCCCGATCACTCTTGACCCGACAACCGGTTTCTCATCGATGGTTGCCAACGTGGCCTCAATCCGGAACAATGGTATTGAGCTTGCCATCGGCTATGACTGGTTTGTTCCCGGAAACCGCCGTGGATTCAGCTGGACAACCAACCTCACCGTAACCTACAATAAGAACAAGGTTCTCGAAGTGGAGAATCCTGCCACTCGCGCCTATGATCTCGTCAGCTTACCTTATAAGACCGGTTATCCCGTAAATGCGCTATGGGCTTATCGTTTCGCTGGGATCGATGACCGGCCGGGTCTGGTGGGCCAGTCGATGTATTACGTTGAGAATGGTAACACATCGCACAACGCAAGTAGTGCTAGCGTCGACGTTCTTGAATTCGGTGGTCAGTCCGATCCGAAAGCGATCGTCGGAATGGATAATCAGCTGCGCTGGAATGGCTTGAGTCTCGGATTTCTCCTTGTCTACTACGGTGGCCACAAAATGTTCGCCCAGCCCAAATCGGAAGTGTTCGAATCGTCATGGGACAGTCCGCTGAACATTGTCTATCTCAATTCCTGGACTCCCGAAAACCATTCCGATGTTCCGGGTATCGGCGAATATGCCTCTACGTCACTGGGCAGTGAATGTCGTACGGCGACAAACTGTCTCTATGACGCTGATTTCCTGAAAATCCGTAATATAACTATCGGTTATGATCTTCCTGAGCACCTAACGGAAAAAGTCGGTATCAGTAAGATTTCACTCCGTTTTCAGATCAACGACCCGAAAGCCCTCTGGATTAAGAACAACGCCGGAATCGACCCCGAGACACTCGGAATCCGTAAACAGGCATCGTATATGTTCGGCGTGAACCTGAGTCTCTAACATTTAGTAATATTTAATTTTGACATGACAATGAAAACAAGATATATCGTAGGTCTTTTTCTGGTGGGAGCTTCGGTGCTTAGTTCCTGTTCCGATTTCACAGAAATCGACCAGAAAGGAATGAACCTTCTCTCCACCACTGACCAGCTCGAGATGCTTCTCAACCAGGAGTATAATATCAGAATTGCCGATATTCAGCGTGTATGCGGTTCGGTACAGTATTATCCCGGCAACGTAGGGACTGTTCTTGCCAATCCGGTTAAGACAACAACCCAGATCCTTCTGAAATACGACGAGGCGGGGCATGCTTTGGAACAGGTAGACCTGACTTCGAGCGACAGTTATTATGCAAATTGCTACAACTATATCGGAACAGTTGCCAATCCTATTCTGAGTCTTGTGGATGCCGCGACAGGTTCCGAAGAAAAGAAAACGGCACTAAAAGCCGAAGCTCTGACGATCCGCGCCTATTTCCACTGGCTCGCTGCCGTGAAGTTTACCAAAGCCTATGATCCGGCTACGGCTGACTCCGAGAAATCTATCGCATATGTTCTGGAAACACAGGATATCAAACAACCTACCGAACAGCTTACTCAGAAAGAGGTCTACGAATACATTCTCGCTGACCTCGATGCTGCGATCGAGCTGAACGCGCTTCCGCAGTCGGCTGTAAACCGAATGCGCTTCAACGCCGCATGTCCGCATGCGATCAAAGCTCATGTGCTGATGTATATGCAGCAGCCCGGCGAAGCTGCAAAAGAGGCACAGAAAGCGCTTGCGGTTAACAGCTCGGTATCAGACTATGCCAACTACTGCACCGAGGCACCGAGCAGTGCGGGAATTCTGGTAAAAACATTCGAGACGCCCCAACTGGCACTTGCCCAAGACTATTTTACTGATACCGATGTCGAATTTTTCTCGTGGCTTACACCGCGCTACTACGAACGTTATGAACAGAAGAACATTCAGAAAGACTGGTTTGCCACCTATCACACCATGATGTGGATGGGTAGCTGGGAGACGACCTCTCAGGTGGTAAAGGGGGCGTTGGAAAGTATGTTTGGGGTTACCGAAGGTTCCATGAGCTACGGAGTACAAGGAAATGGCCGCGTCGGACGAATAAATCTGAGCGTGCCGCAGATGTATCTGATTCTCGCCGAGAATGCCATCAACAACAACCTGATCGACGACGCAATGGACTATCTCGACAAAATCCGTGTGGGCCGCTTCTTTCCGGAAGACTATCATGCGCTGAAAGGCTCGGTAACAACAAAAAACGATGCCATAGAGATGCTCAGAAAAGTTGCCCATGGCGAGAATGTATTTAACATCTACGACTTCATTACTCTTAAACGCTGGACACTGCTCAGTGATTACAAAGAGGATATCAGCTGGACATTCTCGGGTACGACTTACACGTTGAAACCGGAATCAACCATCTGGGTGTTCCCATTTCCGAAGAGTCTGATGGAAAAGAACGGTAATTTCGAACACAATTATCCGGTTACCCAAAACTAATGATTGATCGACCGGTTCGGATCTATAGGACCCACAATCGTGTCTAACAGAATATTGGACAAGCCGGACTTATCCGGTTTGTCCGAAAAATCAATTAAATCAAATGAAAGCACAAAAAATCATTTTTCTTGCAGGTGTAACCGCCATGTTCTGTGCCTGCAACACAAAGCCGGTTGGCTATTTCTGCGTAAGCGGCAAAATTTCCGATGCCGACGGTCGGGAAATCTATCTTTACAGAACTTCAAACAACCGTTCGGCTGCAACGGTCGACACAGCTGTGATCGAGAACGGACGTTTTATTTTCGAAGGCATTCAGGAAACTCCAATCGGGGCGACCCTTATGATGGGCGACCCACGGAACGGGAAGAACAAAACTCGTGTGGGGCTTTTTGTGGAACCGGGTGAAATCGTCGTTTCAGGGCTTATGGGCTCGGATTTCTCTCATGCTGCCATAGCCGGTTCGCTGTCGACCGACCAGCAAAAAGCATATGAAAGCTTGCTCCAACCGTTCACAGAACAGATAACTCGTCTGCATGAGTCGATAAAAGTCGACCCGGACAATGCTGCCCTGCGTGATTCGCTCGAAACCCTCCGGGAAAGTATGCAGCAAACGAGCATTGACTTTATTCGTAACAATGGCAAGTCGTTCGTTGCTCCTTGGGTTCTTGTACAGATTCAGGGAAACCTTGACTACTCGACGATGAAAGAACTCTATGACGCTCTTGCTCCTGAGGTTCAGCCCGAAGCTGCCGGGACTAAAAAAGAAATCGATGCCCTCGAAACCGTGCTGCCGGGGAAACCGGCTCCCGACCTGATAAATAGAAATCCTGAAGGCAAGGAAATAAAGCTGAGTGATCTGAAAGGCAAGGTTGTTCTGGTTGATTTCTGGGCCACCTGGTGCGGACCATGCGTTGCCTCGCTTCCCCACATTCAGGAACTCTACAACAAATACCATGACAAAGGATTTGAAGTTTTCTGTGTGGCCGATAACGATTCTTCTGAAGACGAATGGAAAAACTTCATCGCTGGGAGCAAAGTAGGCATGCAGAACTATCACCACATTTTGCGCGGACTTAAAACGCTCACGGATGAGAACGGCGAATTCGTTGGTTTCGACAGATCGAACGACCAAAGTGACAAGTATGCTGTCCACTATTTACCTACGAAATATCTGATCGCTGCCGATGGAACAATCATTGGTAAAATCGGGAACGACGAGCAGCTTGATTTAACCCTTGCCGAAATTTTTGCAGAATAATTTAATATTCCGACCGGTCGGAAAAATTTTTAATCCAATAAAATCAAATGTAATGAAAAAACTTTTTTCACTGATTCTCGTCGGCATGCTGGCCGTTTCGGGATTGTCGGCAAAAGTAAAACTGAGCGTTCTTTACGTTGGCGGCACAGCCAATATGGATCCCATACTCATGTCCCCTGGATCTGTCGATTCCGTAGCACTTGCGGCTTCGGTCAAAGAGCGTA